>CANREU010000105.1 GCA_947629725.1 uncultured Clostridia bacterium | reverse complement strand
CACCTTCAAAGGGGGCAGGTCCGCCCGCCGAGAAGACCTAAATCTTATACTTCGCCGTGAGTTTGAGGACGGCGGCGAGGCAGTCGTTCAAGGCGCGCAGTTCGTCCGCCGTGAGGGGGCGGGAGCGGCAGCTCTCCACCGTGCGGCAGAGGGCATCCGTTTCCAAGCGGTCGACAGCCGTGAGTTTGGAGGAAGAGCGGAGCTTTGTCAAAAGCCCCTGCACGTGCTCGAGGCGGAAGCCGCTCTCCTCGGCGAGCGCGGTGCCCTCCTCCTCGAAGCAGCAGATCTTCGGCGGAGACGGGGGCTCCCCGATCTCCGGACGGTACCTTTCATACATGCGCTCTTTGCGGCTTTTTTTGACCCCATTCCCCCTTTTTCTTCGGGGAGCGAGGGCAATCGGCGAAAAGAGGGAGAAGAAAAACGCGAAGAAGCCGAGGTATGCCAAAGGATAGGCCCCCCATCCGCGGCAGGCGGCAAGAAAGAGCCCCAAGCCGAAGAGGGCGAGGGAAGTAAAATAGTAGACCCCCCGCTTTTTCGAGAAGTGCGCGGCGACGGAGAGGGGCAGACAGCACAAAGGAAGCGCCGCTTCGACCCAGAAGGGAAGAGCGGCGGCGACGGTTTCAAACAAGGTTTGCAGTTGCATCATTCACGCTCCCGCTCAAGGATAGCCCGCGGGGAGGGGAATTTTTCGGGAGGTTTTGGGGAAAAACGCCGAATGCGGTCACATGGGGATCTCGCGGCAGAGGCGGATGTTGACGATCCGCGCGCCCACGGTGCGCTCGTCCACCTTGAGCGCACGGGCGACCGCCTTGCGGTAGAGCTCGATCTGCGGGCGGTAGTGCTCGCGGATGGAGGCGTCGTCCCGCCCCGAGTCCTTGTAATCGTAAATTTCATACCCGTCCTCCCCCTCGGCGAGGAGGTCGATCGCGCCCTGAAAGACGATCTCGTCCCTCTCCCGTGTGGGGAAGACCTCGCAGGCAGGAAGGGAGACGAGGAAGGTCTGCTCGCGGCGGATCCGCTTCCCCGCAAGCCGCCCGAAACAGGGCAGAGCGAGGATGGAAGCGAGGCGGGCGGGGTCTAAAAGGGCGAGCTGCTCCTCGGTGAGGAGCTTTTCCTCCCGCATACGGGCGAGCTCCGCGCCGGCTTCGGCGCCGAAGCGCACCTTCTCCAAAAAGGCGTGATAGGCGAGCCCCTCCTCGATGCTCCCGCCCCCCGTAAACTGCGGCAAGGGCTCCTCCGCCTCCCGCAAGAGGGCGGTGGCGGAGCTCTTCACGGGCAGCCGCGTGCTGTCCGCATGGGGGTATTGCCAAGCGGAGAGCGCGGTGAGTTCGCGGACGAGCGCGGGGTCGGGGCGGTATAAAAATCCCGCGCGGGCGACGGGCTCGGGGGGGAGCTCGGCCGTCTCCCTGCAATCGGAGAAGGCGGCAAAGTTCACGAAATCGGAGTACCTGTGGGCATGTTCCGGGTCGTAGGTGTGCTCGCGGTCGTCGAACACGAGGTGGAGACGGCAGCGGGCGCGGGTCATGGCGACGTAAAAAATATTGCGCTCCTCCCGCACCTGCGCCTGCTCCTGCCAAAGCTCGGAGGCGCGGCGGAGGACGGTGTCGTACACGATCCCGCGGGTGAGGTCGTAACTGCGCGGCGCGACGAGGAAGCGCTCCGTCCAAGCGAGCTCGTCCTTCTCGGCGCCGTGGAAGGCGGCGTCGAGCCCCACGAGGATGACGACGGGGTATTCGAGCCCCTTCGAGGCGTGCATGGTGAGCACTTTCACCGCGTCCTCCCCGCCGCTCTCCGAAAAGTCCACGCGGAAGCCGCGGGCGCGGAGTTTGGAGAGGAAGGCGTGTACGCTGCCCGCCCCCTCGCTCTCGGCGGCGATCCGTCTCACCCGCGCAAGCCGCCCCCGTCCCCCGCGCTTTGCGGCGATCTGTGCCTCGAGCCCGTCGGCAAGGAGGACGCCGATCATCTCCGTCGCGGAGCGCACGGAGGCGAGCATGCGGTAGCGCTCCGTCCGCGCGAAGAACTCTTTGAGACGGGCGGCGAGGGCATCCGTCTCCTTCCTCGAATACCGCGCGCAGGCGGCGCGGAAGGAGGAATGGGGCTCGTGCAGGCGGATCTGCGCGAGGTCGTCCTCCGAAAACCCGCCCACGGCGGAGAGCATGGCGGAGGCGAGCGGGATGTCCTGCTCCGCGTTGTCGAGATAGGAGAGCCAATCGAGGAGGAGCTTCCCCTCGAAGAAATCGCAGGCGTTCACTTTCGCCGTCGTGGTGACGGGAATGTCCCGCGCGGTGAGGGCGCGCACGGCGCGCTCGGCGTCCCCCGTATTCTTGCGGGCAAGGATGGCGATGTCGCCGAAGGCCGCGGGGCGCACTTCCCCGCCGGGGTCCTTCACGGGAGCGCCGAGTTCGGTCTCCACGAGACGGACGACCTCCGCCGCCGTCTCATCCTCCTCCGTCTCCCTCTCCGAGAGCACGGAATAGACGCCGCGGGGCCGTTTCTCCTCCTCCGCTTTCTTCGCGAAGGAGATCCCCACCGCGCCGCGATAGTCGCCGTAGAGGGAGCCGCCCGTCATCACGCCGTCCTCCGCGATGGGCCCGAACACGCGGTTCACCGCGTCGAGCACGGCGGGCGCCGAGCGGAAGTTCTGCGTGAGCCGCAGCGACTTGGGGCGGTATTCCTCCGCCTTGCGGTAGAAATATTCCGATTTGCTCCCGCGGAAGCCGTAGATCGCCTGCTTGCCGTCCCCCACGAGGAAGACTTCCTCCCCCGTGAGAAGGGATAAGATGCGCTCCTGCGCGGGGTTCACGTCCTGATATTCGTCGACGAACACATAGCGGTAGACCCGCCGCACCTCCTCCGCGACCCCCTCCGAGGAGAGGACTTTGAGGGCGAAGTGCTCCAAATCGTCGTAGTCGAGCACCCCCGCCTCGCTCTTCAGACGGGCATACGTCCCGTCGTAGCGGAGGGCGAGGGAGGCGAGCGCTTTGGCGCGGGAGGCGCCGTCGAGAAAGCGGGCGTACTCCTCCTCGCGGGTGGCGTAACTTTTCAGCTCCGCAAGAAGTTCCTTATACTCCGCCGAGAGGGCGCGGAGCTCTTTGAGACGGGCGAGGGTCTCCCCCTCCTCGCGGGTGGAAGGGGGCGTGGGGGAAAATCCTCCCTCCTCCCTCGCCCGCGCGGTGAGGGTGAAAAGATCCTCCCTTTTCGAGAGGAGATAGCGGAGGGCGGGAAGGATCTGCTCGTCGGCAACGCGCTCCCCCTTCGGGCCCTGCTGCGCGAGCTCCTCCCGCATTTTCCGCGCCGCCTGAATATACTCCTCGGCGCGGGCGTAACGCTCCTCTTCGCCGATGAGTTTTTGCAGCGAGAGCAGCAGTTCCCCGCTCAATTTCGACCCCTTGTGCCCTTTTTGGGTGAAAAACTCGTGGAGCTCCTCCGCCCTGTCGCGAAGGTCTTCCGCCCTGTCGAGGAGGTCCTCCGCGAGGTAGTCGCACACTTCGGAGAAGTTGTCCTCCCCCGCGCGGGCGAGGACGGAGCGGTAGTCGGCGAGGGTGCGCGCCTTGCCCGCAAGGGTGCGGACGAGTTCGCGGAGACGGGCGTCCTTCTTCTTGCGGAAGTAGACGGAGAGCAGGCGGTAGAACTCCTCCCCGCCCTCCTCGTAGGCCGCCTCGAAGGTCTCGTCGAGAGCACGGGCGGAGAGCGCGGAGCCCTCCGCGTCGTCGGGAGAGATCACGCGGAAGGCGGGATCGACCTCCGCAAGGTAGAACCGTGCGCGGACGAGCCTCCCGCAAAAGGCGTGGATGGTGCTGATCTCGGCGAGCGGGAGGTCGGCGATCTGCGCCTTCAGGTAGTCCCGTTCCTCCCCCTCCGCCTTTGTGACGCGGTCGAGAAGGGCACGGCGGAGCCTGTCGCGCATCTGCGCCGCCGCCTTGTTGGTGAAGGTGACGGCGAGCACCTGCCGCACCGTCGCCTTGCGGGAGAGGATGAGGCGGACGAGCCGCTCGATCATGACGTGCGTCTTTCCGCTGCCCGCCGAGGCGGAGACGATGACCCTCCCCTCCTCTTCGATCGCGGCGCGCTGTTCTTCGGTCAGATTCATTTCTTTTCCTCCCCGCGGGCGATCTCCGCGATCGCCGCACACTTGATGGAACGCTCCTTCCGCTCCTCGCCCGTAAAGCCGCACATGCCGCCGAGTTTACAGTAGGCGCACGCGCCCTCATAGGGCGAAGGGACGATCGTCCCCTCCCGCATCTCCTTCTCCGCCTGAACGGAGACGAGGGAGGCATAGGAGAGGAAGTCCGAGAAGTCCTCCGCGGACATCCCCCTGTCTGCCTTTCTTCCCCCGAGCCCGCCCTCGAAGAAGGCGCTCTTCTCCCCCTCGCGGAGGGAGGTATCGAAGAGGGAGACGACTTCGCCGTCCCCGCAGTAGAACCCCTTCATGCGGAAGGGCTCCTCCCCCTCGGAGAGAAATTCCTCCGCGGCGGGGAAATAGAACGCCCCCGCGGGCTTCCCCTCCCGCGCGGCGGCGAGAAGGTAGAGCTGCAGCTGCAGTTTTCTCCCCGTGTAATAGGAGACGGGTTTGTCGTCGACGGAGCCCGTCTTATAGTCGATGACGCGGACGTAGTCCCCCGCGACGTCCACGCGGTCCGCCTTGCCGCTCAAGGAGAGCTCGGGGAGGGTGAGGGCCTCCTCCGTTTCGTTTACGCGGAACGCCGAGCCCGCGAGCTGGCGGTATGCGGCCGCCGAAACGGAGACGCACTCGCGGACGAGCCGTTCCGCCGCATACACCCCCGCCTTCGTATCGGAGAGGGCGGCAAAACGGGGGGATAAGAGGAGCTCCTCCGCCGTCTTCTTCGCCGCCCCGCGGCACTCCTCCTCCGAGGAGAACTCCCCGAAGTGCGCCGCGCACATTTCGAGCACGGAGTGGACGAAGGTGCCCGCGTCGGTGTCGAGCACGGGGCGCTCTTCCCGCTCTTCGAGGCGGAGGCCCCGCGTCGCGAATCCCGCATACGGGCAGGTGAAATAGTTCTCGAGGAGGGTGGGAGAGAGGTCGCCGCGGAACCAGAGTTCGGAGGCGGACGGCGCACTCTTTTTCTCCTCTTTAAGAAGACGGTGCATGCGCTCCCCCGCGCCCTCCCCGTCGAGGGCGGCGAGGATGGAGGAACAGCGGGAGGTGTCGTCCGTGCGGCCCTCTAAATAGGCGCCGCGGAGTTCGAGCGCGCGCAATTCCGCGGGCCCGCGGACGGTGCAGTCGTAGGGGTATATCTCGGGCATGGGTGCGGGGAAAAAGGTCTTATCGACGTAATAGAACACTTCGCTGCGCGCCGTCTCCGCGCCCCCCTTGCGGTCGGGACAGCACAGATAGAGCGCCTCGGTGAAGGCGCAAAGATTGAGGGCGAGCATCTCCCGCGCGCGGGCGTTGACCTGCGCGATCGCGGGCTCGATGTTCACGCGAAGCTGCCCGAGACGGGCGATCTCGCCGTCCGTGACGACGGCGGTATCCTTCGCGGCGACGGGGAGCTCCTCGGTGAGACCCGCGCAGAAGAGGACGCGGGAGCGGTAGATGCGGCTCTCCGTCGCGTCCCCCACGAAGAGGGCGTCGGCATACTGCGGGATCATGGAGATCTTGAGAGCCTCCAGCCCGCTCCGCAGAACGGAGGCGAATTCGCGCGCCGTAAACATCCTCTCCCCCGCCACCGTCTCGATCTCGGAAAGGACCCCCTCGAGGGGGAGGACGGAGAGGAACTCCTTCTCCGCCCCCTCCGC
>CANREU010000104.1 GCA_947629725.1 uncultured Clostridia bacterium | reverse complement strand
CGGCATGGGCAGCTACGCCGCCCTCGCGGGGCAGGCGGAGAGGATCGCGGAAGAGTATCCCGCGGGCGCCCTCGTCTCCGCCGTAGGCTTTGTCGCCGACGCGGAGCGTGACATACAGTTCAACGCGAATCTCGGGCAGGCGGCATACGCCCTCGCGCTCAGGATCGGAAAGGAGAAAGAGAGATGGAAGTCGTTGTCGTAAAATTCAGACACGGCGGCAAGCCGTATTACTTCGGCCCGGGAGGGCTCGAGCTCAAGAGGGGGCAGGGGGTCGTCGTGGAGACGGCGCGCGGACAGGAGTTTGCGACCGTTGCCGACCCCAAACATGAGGCGGATGAAAAGGACATCGTCACCCCCCTCAAAAACATCCTCCGGATCGCCACCGAGCGCGACCTCGAAACGGTGAAAAAGAACGAGGAGCGCCGCCCCGAGGCGATGAAGATCTGCAAGGAGAAGATCGCCGCGCGCGGGCTCCCCATGAAACTCATCGACTGCGAGTTCACCTTCGACGGGAGCAAGGTCATTTTCACCTTCACGGCGGAGGGGAGGGTGGACTTCCGCGAGCTCGTGAAGGACCTTGCGGCGGTGTTCCGCATCCGCATCGAACTCAAACAGGTGGGCATCCGCGACGAGACGAAGATCCTCGGCGGGATCGCGCCCTGCGGCAGGGAGTGCTGTTGCGCGGGGGCGATGCCCGACTTCAAGAAGGTCTCCATCAAGATGGCGAAAAACCAGGGGCTCTCCCTCAATCCCGGCAAAATTTCGGGGCTGTGCGGCAGGCTCATGTGCTGTCTTTCCTACGAAAACGAGTATTATGCGGGCGTCTCGAAGAAGATGCCCAAGATGGGGAGCACGGTGGGCAGCCCCGAGGGAAGGGGGATCGTCGTCGGCGAGAACATGCTCAAGATGACGGTGCGGGTGAAGATCGAAAAGGACGGCGCCCTCATCTACCGCGATTTCCCGCTCGAGGAGCTCCGTTTCAAGCGTTCGGCGGAGGAAGAGAAGGAAGAGCCCGCAGAGGAGAGCGGCGAAGAATAAATTTTTTCGCGAAACCCCTTTACGAACGCAAAGATTTGTGATATAATACGGGAAAGATTTGATTTGGAGGTGAGTTCAAATGGCTCATAAGATCACGGACGCATGCGTTTCCTGCGGTGCTTGCGCGGATACCTGCCCCGTCGGCGCGATCGCTCCCGGCGAAAGCACCTACGTCGTGGATCCCGATGTCTGCATCGATTGCGGCGCATGTGAGGACGGCTGCCCCACGGGCGCCATCACGGCGGAGTAACTCCGCGAAGGAAAAGGAAGAGCGCGGGAACGCGCTTTTTTCTTTATGGGGGACGGCATGGAGCGGGAAGAGAGCTTGCTCATCGGCAAATACCGCATCTTGCAGGACGACGGGGAATACCGTTTCACTTCCGATTCGGTCCTCCTCGCCCGCTTTCTCCGCGCAAAAAGGGGGGAACGGGTCGCCGATTTCTGCTCGGGGAGCGGGATCGTCGGGCTTCACTTCTTCGCCGAAAACACGGGGGTGGAGGAGGTCGTCCTCTTTGAGATGCAAAAGAACCTTGCGGAGATGAGCGCCCGCACCGTCGCCCTCAACGGGCTCGGCGGAGTTTTCAAGGCGGAAAACGTGCGGGTGCAGGAGATCCCCGCGGAGTACGTCGAGCACTTCTCTCTCATCCTCTGCAATCCGCCCTACGAACGCGGCGGGTTTTCCGCAGCGGACGAAAAGAAGGCGCCCTGCAAGCGGGAGCTTGCGCTCACCCTCCCCGAGCTCGCCGCTTCCGCCGCCCGCTGCCTCAAATACGGCGGAAGGTTCGCCCTCGTCGAGCGGGCGGACAGGCTCGCCGAAACGGTCTGCGCCCTGCACGAAAGGGGGCTCGAGCCCAAAAAATTGCAGTTCATCGCGGGGAAGGGGGGGGACGCGCCCTACGCCTTTCTCCTTGCCGCCAAGAAGGGAGGAAAGGCGGGCATGGAAATTTTGCCCGCACTCGTCAACGGGAGGAACCCATGATCTCATTCGTCGCGACCCCCATCGGGAATCTGAAGGACATCACCCTCCGCGCCATCGAGGCGCTCTCGGAGGCGGACGTCGTCTTCTGCGAGGACACCCGCCACACTCTCAAGCTCCTCACGGCGTACAACATCCGGAAGTCCTTAAAAAGCTGCCACAAATTCAACGAACGGGAGGCGGCGGAGAAGATGATCGCCCTCTCCCGCGAGGGGAAGAACGTCGCCGTCGTCTCGGACGCGGGCATGCCCGCCGTGAGCGACCCCGGGCGGGAAGTTTGCCGCATTTTGCGGGAACGGGGTGAGAATTTCACTGTTCTCCCCGGCGCGAACGCCGCCCTTTCCGCCCTCGTCCTCTCCGCGTTTCCTTCGGGCGGATTCACCTTCCTCGGCTTTTTGCCCGAGAAGAAAAAAGAGCGGGAGGAGCTCCTCGCCCGCCACAAGGAGACCCGCGAGACCCTCATCTTCCACAGCGCCCCGCAGGACGTTGACCGCGATCTCTCCTCCCTCTTTTCGGTCTTCGGCGAGCGGAACGCCTGCGCCGTGCGGGAGATCACGAAGATCCACGAGGAGACGAGGTATTTCCGTCTCTCGGAGGGGCTCTCGGGGGAGAAGAGAGGGGAATACGTGCTGCTCGTCGGGGGGGCGGAGAAGACGGAGAACCCGTGGAACGCCCTCTCCCCGCGGGAGCATGTGCAAAAATATTTGGACGAGGGGCTCGATAAGAAGGAGGCGGTGAAGCGCGCCTCCCGCGACCGCGGGATCCCCAAGAGCGAACTCTACCGCGAGACCCTCGATCTGTAAGCGGCCCGTATTTTATCGGAAGTTGCCGCAAAACGGTTGCAAACGCGGGGGAAAACCGTTATACTATATTTGAAATTATGTTGACAGCCGCCTTTCCAAAACTGAATGAGTGGCGCGGTACGCAAGTTTTGCGTGCGTTTTTCCGTTCCTTTTGGTGGCCTCTCCTCGTCGCCGCTCTCATGGCGGTCTCGGAGCTCTTCGGGCTGGAAATCCCCGTTCTCTATCTCTATCTCATTTTGGGCGCCCTCTGCGCCCTCTTCACGGAGGACACGCTCCCGCTGCTCCCCGTCCTCTGCTGTATCTACATGTGCTTTTCGGCGCGGACTTCGATCGGCGACTTCGCCCACACGGTGTTGAGCTCTCCCGCGAACGCCGTGCACGTCGGGGCGATCGTCGCCTGCGCCGCCGTGCTCCTTGCGGGGAAGACGGTCATCACCCTCGTGGGGGCGAAAAAGCGCCGCGTGCCCCTTTTGCTCTTCGGGTTTCTCGCCCTCGGCGCCGCCTACCTCCTCTCGGGGCTCTTTTCCCCTTACTACGGCTCCCGCACGGTGCTGTTCGGCTTTGCCGAGATCGTCTGCCTCGCCGTGCCCTACCTCTTTTTCTACTACACCGCCGACTGGGAGAAGGCGGACAAGAGCTACATCTTCACCGTGTTCCTTTGCATCGGGGTGGGGCTCCTCGCCGAAACGGTCGGCATGTACTTCCGCAGCGGCGTGGTGCAGGACGGCGGGATCGTCCGCGACAAGCTCTTCGTCGGCTGGGGGGTGTATAACTTCATCGGCTGCGTGATGGCGATGTGCGTCCCCGCGCCCTTCTACTTTGCGGCAAAAAGAAAGCACGGCTGGCTCTTCGCCGTCCTCGGGTGCCTCTTCTTCCTCGGCGTGATCCTCACGCAGAGCCGCGGGAGCATCCTCTTCGGGAGCGTCGTCTTCGCCGCTTCCGCCGTCTTTGCCCTCGTCAAGGCGGAAAAGCGCAACAAGATCGGCATCGCCGCCGTACTCGGCGCCTTCGTCCTTCTCGCCATCGTCACCCTCCTCATCCTGCACGAGCCCGTCGCCGCCCTCTTCAAGACCCTCATCGCGAGCGGCAGCAGCGACGCGGGCAGATTCAAGATCTACCGCACCGCATGGGACGTGTTCACCCGCCATCCCGTCTTCGGCGAGGGGTGGTACCGCGTCCCCGGCTCCGCGATGGATGGCGGCGGGAGCGCCCACTTCGTGGAGGAAGCGGCCGCGGGGGTGTTCATTCCGCCCCGCGCGCACAACACCCTCTTCCAGCTCCTGGCGGCGGGCGGGATCTTCGCGGCCCTATCTTATCTTTTCCACCGCTTCCAGACCCTTTGGCTGCTCTTCCGCCACCCCTCCTACGAAAAGACGATGATCTTCGCCTCCATCCTCGCCCTGCTCCTCACGAGCCTGCTCGACTGCAATCTCTTCAACCTCGGCCCGGGGATCCTCTACGGGTGCCTGCTCGCGGCGGCGGAGGGCTCCGATCCCGACCGCTTAAAACCGAAAGAGCGGAAGAAAAAATGAGAGAAAGCAAACCCCCCGGAACTCGCGCTCCGAGGGGTTTGCTATGATAAGGGGGAAAATTATGAGCTTTGTTTGCGCTTGCGGTTTCCCGCTCGCTTTACATCCATCATTATAGAGACTTTTTTGCGGAAAGTAAACGGAATTTCCGAAAAAAGAGAAAAAAACTTTTTCCCCGAAACGCTTGACAAAATGTGAAACTTTTCATCGCCGCGATGAAAAGTTTTGTTATAAATTCACAAATTCACAAAAATCGGCAGAGAAAACAGCCGAGCGCCGCCCCCGCGGCGTTGGCAAAGAGGGCGATCGCCACGGGCAGCAGCCTCTTTTTCTTCGCCCCCGCGAAGTAGACGGCGGAGATGTAGAAGGTCGTCTCGCTCGAACCGTAGCACACGGCGGCGCAGCGGGCAATGTAGCTGTCGGCGCCGTAAGAGGAGAAAATTTCGGAGAGAAGGGCGGTGGAGCCGCTCCCCGAGAAGGGCTTCATGAGGAGGAGCTTGCCGAGTTCGGGGGGGATGCCGAAGAGGCGGAGAGCGGGGGAGACCGCCTCCGTAAAGAGCGCCGCAAGCCCGCTTCTTTCAAAGAGCTCGGAGAGCATGAGCACGGCGGCAAGATAGGGGAAGAGGGAGAGGATGAGGGGGACCGCCTCCTTCACGCCGTCCGTAAAGGCGTCGTAGAGCTTCACCTTGCGGATGAGAGCGACGAGGAAGACGAGGACAAAGAGAAGGGGGACGGCGAGGGCGAGGTACTTCACCGCTTTTTCCCCTTTTTGGAGAGGAGCCACACGAGAAAGCCGCCGAGGAGGGTCGTAAAGAGGGTGGAAAGAAGGGTGGGGAGGAGGATGTCCGCGGCGGACGGGGACCCCGCGGCGGCGCGCAGGGCGATGACGGTGGTCGGGAGGAGCTGGAGGCTCGTCGCGTTGAGGACGAAGAGCATGTTCGCGGCATAGGCGTTGTTTGCCTCCTCGAACCTTCGCACCGCCTTCACGCCGAGGGGGGTGGGCGCACCGGGCAGACCGAGCATGTTCGCAGTCAGGTTGCAGCCCGCGAGATAGGTCGCCTCGCGGTCATCCGAGCGGAAGAGCTTTTTCATGAGGGGATGGGCGAGCCGCGCGGCTCCTCCCGCGATGCCGCTCCTTTCGAGCACTTTGAAAAACCCCAACCATACGCAGTAGGCGGAGAGAAGGGCGAGGGAGAGCGCCGCCGCCTTTTCGCCTCCCGCAAGGAGGGCGGGCAAAAACCCCTCGGGTGCGCGGACAAGGAGAAGGGCGGCGGAGAGCAGAAACAGCGCCGCGAACACAGCATTCATGGGGTATTGTATGTTTGTCCCGCGCGGGATTATGCCCCGCTCGGCACATGGGCGCCCGCGAGCATGCCCACCCCCGTCCCTGCGGGACACCCCCTCCAATGGAGGGGGCAGGGAGAGGGAGGACACTCCGCGCGAGGAGACCGATAGAAAACCCCCTCCGCGGGAGGACGCCGAGGAAAGCCCCCTCCGTG
>CANREU010000103.1 GCA_947629725.1 uncultured Clostridia bacterium | reverse complement strand
CAAGAAGATGGGCAAGACCCAAAAGGGCGCGGTGTGGCTCGACGAGAACAAGACGAGCCCCTATGAATTCTACCAGTACTGGCGCAACATCGCCGACTCCGAGGTGGAAAAGTGCTTCCGCCTCCTCACCTTCGTGCCCCTCGAAGAGATTGCTTCCCTCTGCGCACATGCGGACGAGCGGATGAATGCGGCGAAGGAAAAACTCGCCTTCGAGCTCACAAAAATGGTACATGGGGTCGAAAAAGCGGAGAAAGCGCAGGCGGAAGCGCGCGCCGCATTCGGCGGGGAAGGGGAGATGCCGCAGGCGGAGATCCCCAGAGATACCCCGAATATTTGCGCGGCGCTCGTTCAAACCGGGCTCGCAAAGTCCAACGGCGAGGCGAGGCGTCTTATCGAGCAGGGGGGCGTCTCCGTGAACGAAACGAAGGTCGCTTCCCCCTTCGAGCCGCTGCCCGCGGAGGAGTTCGTCCTCCACAAGGGGAAGAAAGTGCACGTAAAAGTCAAACTGGTTTGAGGGACGCGTGGAATACGACAGCGTCGTCGGAGAGACGAAAACCGAAAAGACGATCGAGAAGTCCCGCTTCCTCGCCTATGCCGTCCATGCGGAGAGCGAGGAGGAAGCGCGGGCTTTTCTTGCGCGTCTCCGCGCGGAGCACCCCCTCGCGACCCACATCTGCTACGGCTACGTCTCGGATAAACTCGGCAACGGGCAGCGTTTTTCGGACGACGGCGAGCCGCAGGGGACGGCGGGAATGCCCATTTTGGGGGTCGTGAAGGCGAAAAACCTCCGCGAGACCGCCGTCGCCGTCGTGCGGTACTTCGGCGGGGTCAAGCTCGGGGCGGGGGGACTTACCCGCGCCTATGCGGGGTGCGCCGCGGAGTGTCTTGCCGCGGCGGACGTGCGGACCTACTCCTCGTGCAGGGAGGTCGTCCTCACCGTCGGCTACGGCGAAGTGGGCGCCGCCCTCCGCTTTCTCGAGGGGGAGGAAGTCCTTCATAAAAACTACGGGGAGGGGGCGGAATTCACCGTCGCCGTCCGCGAGAAGGACGAAGAGGCATTTGCGGCGCGCGCCGCCGATTTCTTCAACGGAAGAGCAAAACTTTCGGCGGGGGAGCTGCGCTATTATCCCTTTCCGAAGGGCTGACGAGGTATCGTGATGGAGCGGATCGAACGGAAAGTTTTGAAAGAGAAGCCCGCGGCGGGCGCGGAGCTCGGGTTCGGCAAGTATTTCACCGACTATCTTTTCACCATGCGCTACGAGAGCGGGCGGGGGTGGCACTCCCCCCGCATCGAGCCCAACGAGCCCCTCGCGTTCGATCTCGCGTCGAGCGTTTTTCACTACGGGCAGGGCGTTTTCGAGGGCATGAAGGCATTTTTGCAGCCCGACGGCTCGGTCGCCATCTTCCGTCCCGAGGAGAATTGGGCGCGCATGGAGCGCTCTTGCGAGCGGCTCTGCATCCCGCCCGTCCCCGCGGACCTTGCGGAGGAGGGGCTCGAGGAGCTCATCAGGCTCGAGAGGGATTGGATCCCCCGCGGCGAGGGCACGGCGCTCTACATCCGTCCCGCGGTGGTGGCGACCCGTCCCGCCCTCGGCGTACACGCCTCCGACCGCTACCTCTTCTTCATCCTGCTCTCTCCCGTCGGGAATTACTACGCCCGCGGCCTCGCGCCCACACGGCTCGTCGCGGAAGATACCTTCGTCCGCTGCCCCATCGGCGGCACGGGGGAGGCGAAGTGCCTCGGCAACTACGCCGTCTCCCTGAAGGCGGGCGAGCTCGCGGAGAAGGCGGGGTACGATCAGGTCCTTTGGCTGGATGCGGCGGAGCACCGCTACATTGAGGAGGCGGGGAGCATGAACGCCTTCTTCGTCCTCGGCGGGGAGGTGGTCACGCCCGCCCTCGTCGGCTCCATCCTCCACGGGGTCACCCGCAAGAGCTGTCTCACCCTTCTGCGGGAGAAGGGGATCCCCGTCTCCGAGCGGCGGATCTCCATCGAGGAAGTCACGGCGGGGGCGGAGAGCGGCGCGCTCACCGAGGCGTTCGGTACGGGCACGGCGGCGGTCGTCTCGCCCATCGGCGACATCCGCTACCGCGGGAAGGACTACGCGATCGGCGGCACGGGGGAGATCGCCCGCATGCTCTACGGCGAACTCACGGGGATCCAGCGCGGGCGCCTGCCCGACAGGTTCGGCTGGCTCCGTAAGATCTGAAAAGATCCGGATATTGGAAACGGGTACGTCCCGCCGCGGCATGCGGCGGGGCGCTTTTCTGTTTCAAACGGCGGCGTTTGCGGTATAATCATTACGGAAAAAAGTTTGGGAGGCATTGCGATGAACGTAGAAAAATTTACGCAGAATTCCATAAAGGCCATACAAACGGCGCAAAATCTCTCCGCCGAGCGCGGGAACGCCGAACTCACGACCCTGCACCTTGCCTGCGCCCTCTGCGAGAGGGACGGGCTCGTCTTCCGTATCCTCATGAGGGCGGGAACGGACGCGGCGGGCTTTTCCCGCGCCGCCCTCGAGGAACTCGACCGCCTGCCCCGCGTCTCGGGGGACTCCGGGAACGTGTATGCGACGGCCGCCCTCTCCCGCACCCTTTCGGAGGCGGAGAAGCTCGCCGCGGGCATGAAGGACGAATACGTCTCCGTCGAGCACCTCTTTTTGTGCCTGTTCGACAACGCGGAGCCCCGTCTTGCGGAGCTCTTCAAGCGGTTCGGGATCGCGAAGGAGGGATTTTTGAAGGGGATGAAGGAGGTGCGCGGCAACCAAAACGTGACGAGCGACACCCCCGAGGAGAGTTACGAGGCGCTCGAAAAGTACGGCACCGACCTCACGAAACAGGCGCGCGCCCATAAGCTCGAGCCCGTCATCGGGCGGGACGAGGAGATCCGCAACGTCGTGCGCATCCTCTCCCGCAAGACGAAAAACAACCCCGTCCTCATCGGGGAGCCGGGCGTCGGCAAGACGGCGATCGCCGAGGGTCTCGCGCGGCGCATTGCGCGCGGGGACGTCCCCGAAGGTCTCAAAAACAAGACCCTCTTCTCCCTCGACATGGGCGCCCTCGTCGCGGGGGCGAAATATCGCGGCGAATTCGAGGAGCGCCTCAAGGCGGTGCTCGGCGAAGTTGCAAAGTCGGAGGGGGGGATCCTCCTCTTCATCGACGAGCTGCACACCGTCGTGGGGGCGGGGAAGACGGAGGGCGCGATGGACGCGGGCAACCTCTTAAAGCCCCTCCTCGCGCGCGGCGAACTGCACTGCATCGGCGCGACCACCCTCGACGAGTACCGCAAATATATCGAAAAGGACGCGGCGCTCGCCCGCAGGTTCCAGCCCGTGTATGTGGGGGAGCCGACGGTGGAGGACACCGTCTCCATCCTCCGCGGCCTCAAAGAACGCTTTGAGATCTTCCACGGCGTGCGCATCCACGACGACGCCCTCGTCGCCGCGGCGACCCTCTCCAACCGCTACATTACAGACCGTTTCCTCCCCGACAAGGCCATCGACCTTGTGGACGAGGCGGCCGCCATGATCCGCACGGAGATCGATTCCATGCCCGCGGATATGGACGCTTTGAGCCGCAAGATCGTCCAGCTCGAGGTGGAGGAGAACGCCCTCGCGAAGGAGAAGGACGAGCTCTCCGCCGCCCGTCTCGAGGCCCTCAAAAAGGAGCTCGCCGAGCACAAGGAGAAGTTCGGCGCGATGAAGGCGAAGTGGGAGGACGAAAAGCGCTCCATCCGCGCGGAAAAGGAACTCAAAGAAAAGATCGACCGCCTGAACGGGGAGATCGAATCCGCCATGAACGCGGGGGACCTCGAGAAGGCGTCCCGTCTCCGCTACGGGGAACTCCCCGATCTCAAAAAGCAGCTCGAGGAGGCGAAGAACGCCGTAAGCGGGAGGGAAAACGCCCTCCTCCGCGACGAAGTCACCGAGGAGCAGATCGAGAAGATCGTCGCCCGCTGGACGGGGATCCCCGTCGCCCGTCTCAAAGAGGGGGAACGGGAGAAGGTGCTCCACCTCGAGGAGGACCTCCACAAGCGGGTCATCGGGCAGAACGAGGCGGTGAAGAAGGTGTCGGAGGCCATCCTGCGCGCCCGCGCGGGCATCTCCGATCCCAACCGTCCCATCGGCTCCTTCCTGTTTTTGGGCCCCACGGGCGTGGGGAAGACCGAGCTCGCCAAGTCCCTCGCCGAGTGCCTCTTCGACGACGAGAAGAACATCGTCCGCATCGATATGAGCGAGTATATGGAGAAGTTCTCCGTCTCCCGCCTTGTCGGCGCGCCCCCGGGATACGTGGGGTATGAAGAGGGAGGCACTCTCACCGAGGCGGTGCGGCGGCGTCCCTATTCCATTGTCCTCTTCGACGAGATCGAAAAGGCGCACCCCGACGTCTTCAACCTCCTCCTGCAGATCCTCGACGAGGGGCGGCTCACCGATTCGCAGGGCAGGACGGTGGACTTTAAGAACACCGTCATCATCCTCACCTCCAACCTCGGCTCGGAATATATCATCGACGGCATCGAGGACGGCGAGATCGCAGAAGGGGCGCGGGAGAAGGTAGAGGAGCTCCTGAAGCGCTCCTTCCGCCCCGAATTTTTGAACAGGCTCGACGAGATCGTCACCTTCAAGCCCCTCTCCGCAGAGGACGTCGACGGCATCGTGGAGATCCTCTTCGGCAAACTCAAGGCACGGGCGGCGGCAGAGGGGATCGAACTCGAAGTCACCGCGCGCGCAAAGGCGTTCGTCGCAGACAACGGGTGCGACTCGGTTTACGGCGCCCGCCCGCTCAAGCGGTATCTTCGCGCCAACGCCGAGACCCCGCTCGCCCGCTACATCGTGGAGAACCGCCCCGCCCCCGGGAGCAAAGTCACCCTCGACGCCGAGGACGGCCGCCTCTTCTTCGCCTGAATGTTGCTTTTGTCCCGCCCCGCCTTTCCCCCTCGGGGGCGCCGAAGGCATGCCTTGCGCTGAAGGTGTCCCCGCAGGGGACGGATGAGGGGCATACTGTAATCTCATGGGCGAACCCTCACCCCTGCCCCTCCCCCTCACGTAGGGGGAGGGCTTTCTCGGCACCCGCTTTCCACGGATGGCATTCGCACGCCGCCCCCCTTACGTCATTCCGAACGTCTCCCACGTCATTCCGAACCGTCCTTCCACGTCATTCCGAACGAACGTGAGGAATCTCGTAACGATAGGGGCTCGTCTCCCACGCGGTTTCCCGTAAAAATCCGTAATCCTCAAAAAAATTTCCGTTCCCGACTTGAAAAGTGCGGCGGCGTGTGCTATAATGGCGGGCGGAGGAGAATATGGAAGTCGTCTTTTGCGTGCACGGGGATGAGAATTTCGGCAAAAAATATACCCATCTCCGCTACCGCGTCTTGCAGCTCGAGGACTATATCGTCAGTTTCTACGCCCGCGGCGATCTGAACGGCATCGTCAGTTCGGAATATGACAGAACGGGTATTCCCTTTCTCAAAGAGGTCGCCTTCGACGACGCCGCGGCACAGGCGTATGAGGAGAAGATGAAGCAATTTTTCGCTCTCCCCACGCGCAAACAGGGACCCGTCCCCTTCCCGAAATTCACGGTGCGCCTCACGGTGGACTTTTGCGACGGCAACTTGGAGGAGCGTACCTTCGATTTTTCGCATACGAACTTGGAGACGCTCACCGCGTTCTGCTCGGAGATCCGCGAAGAGGCGGATAGACTTTGGCGGGAGAGCTTCCGCTGCGGAAGGTTTTGAAGGATTTTCGGAAAAGCGGGCAAAAACGGTTGCGTTTTTCTTCGGATTCGTGTAGAATGAACGCGATGCAGGGATGGCGGAGCGGCTGAACGCGCACGATTCGAAATCGTGTTATGCAGGAATGTATACAAGGGTTCAAATCCCTTTCCCTGCGCCAAGTGGGACGTAAGTTGAACATAACTTGCGTCCCATTTTAATGCAGAAAGCGAGGGCAGAAACGCCCTCG
>CANREU010000102.1 GCA_947629725.1 uncultured Clostridia bacterium | reverse complement strand
TCTTGCCTTCCCCTTGAGGGGAAGGTGGCACGGCGCAGCCGTGACGAATGAGGTGTTCGTAAACTGTTCTTTCCTTATTCAAAAGGAAACGAAGGGAAGAAATAAGGAATTGCCAATTCCACACACCTCATCACCGCCGCATAGCGGCGGGGCTCCCCCTCAAGGGGCGCCGAGAGAGGGCGCGCTTTTCACCTCCTCCCTCGTTTGAGGGGGGAGGGCAGGGTGGGGGAGCGGCGGAAAGAAAGATTCACTCGCCCCTACGGGGCTCGGAATGAGGGGGAGAACCTGCCCTCGCCCTCCTTTGGGGGCGGGGTAGGGTGGGGGGAGCAAAAGCGGCACAAAAAAAACCGCCCCGAGGGGGGCGGCCGTATCACACCGATTCGGGCGATTCGTCGGAGAGTTCACCCTCTTTCACCGCGCGGCGCTTGTGCGCGATCTTCATCACGAGCTTATACCCGCCGTACCACACCCAAAAGAGGGCGGCGGATTGCGCGAGGTACACGGTCGCCGCATAGAAGTAGGGGGAGACGTCATAGAGAAATTGCAGCGGCGCGAGTCCGAAGGGTTCGCCTATGAACATGAAGTTGTAGTGGAAGAGCTCGTTGCAGATGAAGGCGGGGATCGTGAACGCCGTCATAAAGAGGAAGAAGTTCCAAAAGTCCTTCGCCCTCGGGCGGTAGCGTTTCCACAGCGTGAGGATGCCGATGTAGAGGATGATCCAGTGATACAGGAGCCCGTGGATGGAGGCGGGGTGCCAAATGGGGTAGCGCAAGAGGGCGGTGGAGGGATAGAACGCATACACGATGCCCGCCGTCGTGCTCCCGTAGGCGAGGAAGCAGGTGCCCGTCGTGCCGATGACCTTGTTGCGCGCAAGGCTCATCCAAGAGGCATAGAGAAAGAGGCTCGAGACGTAGAGGGGGAGCCATTCGCCCGGGCTTTGCCCCTTCGCGATGCGGAGAGCGATCTTCACGATCTCCATGCAGCAGGTGAGGATCGCCGCCGCGAGGGTGAGTTTTTTCACCTTCGCCTCGTCGACCTTGCGGGAGAGGAAGAGGGCAAGCGCCATGAGTGTGAAGTAGAGGGCAAGAACGATGAAATGGATGGGGGTGAAGACGCCCGCGATCTCGTTCTTGTCGAATCGGTCGTAGAACATCATATCCTTATTTTATCACTTGCGGAAAAGAAAAGTCAACCGTTCCGCACTTTGATTTTGTTAAGAAGTAAAGATTTTCCCAAAAGAAAGAGGGGCGGCGCGCTGCCGCCCCTTTCCTTTTCGTTTTTCTTACTTTTCTTCGTCCGGGAGGATCTCGATCGCCTCGGTCGCCGCCCAGCGCTTGATGGACTCCGCCGCGTTCTCGCAGCCCGCGCGGGTCTTGTAGTCGGAGCTCGTGGCGAGCAGGCCGCCGCGCGCGTTGAGGATCTTCACGGAGAAACTTCCGCTCTTGCTCGAATCGTCGACCTGCACGTTGGCGGGGTTGGCGATGTTCTGCTGATAGGTCTTGATGCCCGTCTTCGCGCTTGCGAGCGTCGCATAGGGGACGCTGCAGTGGAGCATCTCTTCGCCGTTGGAAGCGATGAGGCGGAAGGCATATTTGCCGTTCGACTTATAGATGACCCACTTGCCGTTCGCGGAGGAGACCTTTTCGGCAGGCTTCGCGGCGGGCTTGGGCTCCGCCTTTGCGGCGGGTTTTGCGGGCTTGGGCTCCGCCTTTGCGGCGGGCTTGGGTTCCGCCTTTGCGGCGGGCTTGGGTTCCGCCTTCACGACGGGCTTCTCCGTCTTCTTTGCGGGCTTCTCTTCCTTTACGGGAGCGGGGGCGGGTTCCTCCTTTACGGGAGCGGGCTCCTCCTTCTTTTCGAGGACAGGCTCCTCTTTTACGGGGGCGGTCTCCTCTTTGGGCTCTTCCTTGCTCTCCGCTTCGGGTGCCTTCTCCTCGTGCTCTTCGACGGGGGCGGGAGTGGGCTCCGCGGGCTGCTCCTCTGCGGGCGCTTCCTTCGGCGTCTCGCTCTCCGCGGCTGCAACGGGGGCGGGCTCTTCCGCGAGCTTCTTTTGCGCCTTCTTATCCTTCACCGCGAGCACGATCATGAGGATCACGAGGGCGACGATGAGCAGCAAAATGATGCCGACGACGATCGTGAGGGGCAGGTGGTCTTTGAAAAGATACTGAATGATAGAATCCATCTTCTTCTCTCCTTTTCATTCTATACGCTCCTATTTTATCACGAAAAAACGGGTATGTCAACCGTTGACAAAAATTTTCTCTTGTTGTATCATTTGATTATGAAAAAAATTGCGGTGATAGGCGGCGGCGCGGCGGGCATGAGCTGCGCGGTGCTGCTTGCAAAGAGGGGTTTTTCGGTCTCCCTGCTCGAGCGGGGGGAGCGGCTCGGGCGCAAACTTTCCGCCACGGGCAACGGGCAGGGGAACGTCACGAACGTCCGCATGGGGGCGGAACATTACTTTTCGGACGACCCCGCGAAGGTCGCCCGTATTCTTTCCCGCTTCGGCGCGGAGGAGGCGGTCGCGTTCCTCTCCTCGATGGGCGGGATCTTTTTGCCCGACGCCCGCGGCAGGGTCTATCCCGCGGGAAGACAGGCCTCCGCCGTCACCGACCTCTTCCGCCGTGAACTCCGCCGTGCGGGCGTGGACATATGCCTCGGGGCACAGGTGAAGGAGCTCTCATACGACGGCGGTTTCCGCCTCGCGTGGGAGGGGGGACATATGCGCGCGGACGCCGTCGTTCTCGCGGCGGGCGGCAAGGCGGCGGAGCATTTCGGCACGGACGGCTCCGCATACGCCCTTGCGGAGGGCTTCGGTCACACCGTCTCCCCGCTCTCGCCCGCTCTCGTGCGTCTCCGCTGCGACCCTTCCTCCGTGAAGGGGCTGAAGGGGATCCGCGTAGACGCTTCCCTTTCCCTCCGCCGCGGGGGGAAAGAGGTGTTCCGCGGCCGCGGCGACGTGCTCTTCACCGAGAACGGGATCTCGGGGGACGCCGTCTTCCGCGCCTCCTCCTATGCAAAAGAGGGGGACCTCGTGCTCCTGGACCTTCTGCCCGACGTCCCCGAAGAGCGTCTCGCCGCCGCTGCGGCGGGGCGGGAGGAGCCTTTCCTCTGCATTCTCAACAACGGGCTCGCCCGCGCTCTCTACGCCCGCGCAAAGGGGGAAGAACTCCTTTCCCTTGCGAAAAACTTCCCGCTTACGGTGCGGGGGACGGCGGGCTTTCCGGAGGCGCAGGTGACGAAGGGGGGCATCCCCCTTCGTGAGACGGACGAAAACCTCATGAGCCGCTTCCGCGAGGGGCTGTATTTTGCGGGCGAGATCCTCGATGCAGACGGCGAGTGCGGCGGCTACAACCTGCATTGGGCGTTCGCCTCGGCGTACACCGTCGCGGAGGGGATGAAGTGAAACTGCTCTTAAAAGACGTCAAGCTCTCTGCCTTTGCGGGGGAAGAGGAGCTCCTCGCGCTCTGCGAGAGAAAATTGCGGGCGCCCTGCCGCTATTTCCGCATCCTCAAAAAGTCCCTCGACGCGCGCGACAAGGGGAACATCATGTGGGTCTACACGGTGGAGTGTTCGGAAAAAACCGTACCCCATCCCCCCAAAATCTATGAAAAAGTCAAGAAAACGCCCCGCGTCTTCGTGGTCGGCGCGGGCCCCGCGGGGCTCTTCTGTGCCCTCCGTCTTTTAGACCGCGGGATAAAGCCCGTCCTCCTCGAGCGGGGGAAGAGCGTGGAGGAGCGCGCGGAGGACGTGCGGCGCTTCCGCGAGACGGGCGTCCTCGATCCCTCGAGCAACGTGCAGTTCGGCGAGGGGGGCGCGGGGACTTTTTCGGACGGCAAGCTCAACACGCAGACGGGCTCGCCCTTTCATGCGGACGTCCTCGAAACCTTTGTCCGCTTCGGGGCGCCGCCCGAGATCGAGTACCTCAACAAGCCGCACATCGGCAGCGACAGGCTGCGCGGGATCGTCGCGGCGATGCGGGAGCACATCCTCGAAATGGGCGGGGAAGTGCGCTTCGGCGCCCTCCTCACCGACATCGAAAGGCGGGGCGGAAAGCTCCTTTTAACGGTGAACGGCGTGCGGGAGGAGGCGGACGACGCCGTGCTCGCGATCGGGCACAGCGCGCGCGACACCTTTGAGATGCTGCGCGCCCGCGGATTTCAAATGGAACAAAAGGAGTTCGCGGCGGGGCTCCGCGTCGAGCACCTGCAGGCGGAGATCGGGCGGGCGCAATACGGTCCCCGCTATGCGGAACTCCCCGCGGCGGACTACAAACTCGTCTCCCACGCGGGGGAGAGGGCGGCTTTCACCTTCTGCATGTGCCCGGGCGGGACGGTTGTGCCCGCGGCGCGCGAGGAGGGCGGGGTGGTCGTCAACGGCATGAGCGACTACGCCCGCGACGGAAAGAACGCCAACTCCGCCGTCGTCGTACAGGTGAAGAAAGAGGACTTCGGAAGCGGCGATCCTCTCGCGGGCGTCGCCTTCCAGCGGGAGATAGAGAGACGGGCGTATGCGGCGGCGGGCGGCGGCTACCGCGCCCCCGTGCAGCTCCTCGGCGACTTCCTCGAAGGGCGGGAGAGTTGCGCATTCGGGGAGGTGGGGCCGACCTATCCCATCGGCACAGCCTTTGCCCCCGCGGAGAGCTATCTGCCCCCCGTGCTCGTGCGCACCCTTCGGGCGGCGATCCCCGACATGGGGCGGCGGCTCCGCGGATTCGACCGTCCCGACGCCGTCCTCACCGGGGTGGAGAGCCGCACGAGCTCGCCCGTGCGCGTGCTGCGCGGGGAAGACGGGCAGGCGGCCGGCGCGGAGGGGGTGTACCCCTGCGGCGAGGGGTGCGGGTATGCGGGCGGCATTTCCTCCGCCGCGGCGGACGGGCTCCGCACCGCCGAACTTCTCGCCCGTAAATATCTCTGATTTTTATGCGCTTTTAATGAAACTGTCACATATCGAACACGCACGAAGCGTATGATGAAGACAATTCAAACTTGTCCATCCTATTTTTCATATTCTCTCAGCAAGGCGCCCCGCGAAAGCGAGGCGCTTTGCTTGACAACTTTTTTCCGCCGTGCTACAATTTATCGAAAAAAGGGAGGCGCCATGATGAATTTGCTCGCGGGGGAGATCGTCGCCCAAAGGGTCTTCAACCCCCTCTATATCTATCTCGACATCGCGTTTTTGACGGGGCTCTGCGTCCTTCTCATCGTCAAAAAGAAGTACCTCACCCTCCTTTGGGGGCTTGCGGGCGGGATCTTATATATGATCGTCGACTACGGCATCTTCCACCTCCTCACCCACTCCCGCTCCATCGAGGGAGGGGACCTCTTTTGGGTGCTCCTCTGGATGAGCATGAGCTACGGCATCACCAACTTCGTGTGGATCTGGCTCTGGTTCTCGAAAGACAGACACCTCTTGGAGTGGTCTCTTCTCATCGTGGTGTGGTGGATCGCCGCGCCCATGCTCGCAAATACGTTCGGGCAAAACCTTGCGCCCATCAAGATCCAGCGGACGACGGGCTCCTACCACGGCTACATGGCACTCATCCTCATCTTGGGGTACGGTGCCGCCATCTGCTACAACCTCTTCCAGAAGGACAAAACAAAGCGCTTCCCTCTCCTGTGGATGCTCTCGATCGGCATTTTGGTGCAATTCGCTTGGGAATTTTCCCTCCTTATCGGCGGCATCCGCAGCGCGGAAATTGCAGACTGGGGTCAGAAAATCACGACCCTTGTCGTCAATTCCCTCCTCGAGACCAACCTCGGCGCGGTGCCCATCTATTGCATTTACGCCCTCGTCACCTCCCGCTTTACGGAGACCCTCAAAAAGCGGGACGCGAAAACGACCTTCCTCGGCAGAGTGCAGGAACTCAACGCCCTGCGCGTTCGGGCGCAATAGGCGCCATTCCCCCGCCTCAAATTGAGGGGCAAGACCTGCCCCCTCCGCGGGAGGGGGCCACGGTTCCTCATACCGAGCGAAGCGAGTGTATCTTGAAAGATTCACTCGCCCCTGCGGGGCTCGGAATGAGG
>CANREU010000101.1 GCA_947629725.1 uncultured Clostridia bacterium | reverse complement strand
AACGACGGAGCTTTTGGCCCTTCCCTTCGATTTCTTCGCATAAGGAGAGCGGCGTGAAGAAGATCTTACTCATCGCAACGGGGGGCACCATCGCCTCCAAACCGACCGAGAACGGGCTCGCGCCCTCCGTCACTTCGGAGGAGCTCTTGTCCTACGTGCCCGAACTCCGCGACGTGTGCCTCGTGGAGACGGTGCAGCCCTTCAATCTCGACAGCACCAACATCCACCCCGCCCGCTGGCTCGAGCTCGCGCGCATCGTTGAGGAGAAGTATGCGGTGTACGACGGGTTCGTCGTCGTCCACGGCACCGATACGATGGCATACACCGCCGCGGCGCTCTCCTACCTCGTGCAGAATTCCGCAAAGCCCATCGTGCTCACGGGCTCCCAGAAGTCCGTCTACCTGCGGGATACCGACGCCCGCCGCAACCTCGCGGACGCCTTCGCCTTCTGCGCGGACGACGGGGCGCACGGCGTGCACATCGTGTTCGACGGGAACGTCATCCTCGGTACCCGCGCCAAGAAGACGCGCACCCGCAGCTACAACGCCTTTTCGAGCATCGACTATCCCGAGATCGCCGTCATGCGGGACGGCAAGCCCTTCTACTACATCCGCGGGGAGAGGCCGGAGGGAGCGCCCGTCTTTTATCACGAACTCGACGGCGGGGTGTTCGTCTTAAAACTCATCCCGGGGCTCGATCCCGCCATCTTTGACTGGCTCGACGAAAAGTGCAGCGCGCTCGTCGTCGAATCCTTCGGCACGGGGGGGCTTCCCGACTACGGCGACGGCGCCTTTGCCGCCCGTCTCAAAAAGTTTTTGTCTTTGGGACGGCCCGCCGTGTTCACCACACAGGTGGAGCGGGAGGGGAGCGCGCTCGACCGCTACGAAGTGGGCCGCAAACTCCGCTCTTTGGGGCGGGTGCTCGAGGCGCGCAGCATGACCCTCGAGGCGACCGTTGCCAAACTCATGTGGCTCCTGCCCTTCGCAAAGGGGGACCTCGAGAAGCTCTTCTACACCCCCGTGGGGAAGGACATTTTATAAGAGGTTTCGCAGAAAATTTTTACGCCTTTCCTCTTGCTTTCCTCCTTATACTTTCAGCTCTTGCCCTCCCCCTGCGTCAGGGGGAGGGGTAGGGGAGGGGGTCCGCCCTTGAGATCGTGCAAACACGAAAAAGCGAGATTCGCTCCGCCGCGCAAAGCGCGGCGTCGGAATGACGAAGAAGAGAGGCATGCGCCTCTCTTCTTCGTTTGCCCTCGCCCTGTTTTCCGCTCCTTGCCTTCCCCTTGAGGGGAAGGTGGCACGGCGCAGCCGTGACGAATGAGGTGTTATAAACTGTTTTTTCCTTATTCAAAAGGAAACGAAGAACAAAACAAGGAATTGCCAATCACATACACCTCATCACTTCCGCATGAATGCGAAAGAGCTTCAGCGCAAGGCACGCCTGCGGCGTCCTCAAGGAGAAGCCGAGAAAGGGCGTGCTCTTCACCTTCTCCCTCGATATTCGATCGCCACCCCCCTTAGTCCCCCCGCCGAAGGCAGGGGGTCTGCCCTCTGCGCTCCCGACTTACAGTTTTTCGCCCATCCCTCGTTGGAGGGGGAGAGGGTATCCGCCCTCCCGGTTCACGGTCCGTCGCGGCGGGGCCGTAAAAATTCCCCGAAAAAAATTGCAAAAAAATGCTTGACAGCGGAAAAAGTCCCTGCTAAAATAAGAAAAAAACGAAAGGAGTGCGGCCACATGATCGTATTCACGGCGCACAACTCCATGCGAATGACGGTTTCCCGGGCAGATATGCGCGGGTTTATCGTCGTGTAAAAAGAGCGATAAACCGAAACCACGCTTCGCCCGGGTATAAGTTGCCCGGGCGTTTTTTTGTACTTTTCAAGAAAGGAGCGGAGCATGATAGAACTTCGGGGTCTGAAAAAAGTGTATGCCTCCAAAGAGGGGGAAGTGGTCGCCCTCGAAAAGGTCGACCTCAAGATAGAAGACGGCGCGATCTACGGCGTCATCGGGCTTTCGGGCGCGGGCAAGAGCACCCTTGTCAGGTGCATCAACCTCCTCGAAAAGCCCACGGCGGGGCAGGTCATCATCGACGGCGAGGACCTCACGAAGGTGAAGCGGCGGCGTCTTCTCGAGATCAGAAAGAACATCGGCATGATCTTCCAAAGTTTCAATCTCCTCGAGCAGCGCACCGTGGAAGCGAACGTGCGCTTTCCGCTTGAGATCGCCAAAGTGCGCAAAGTCGTGGAGAAAAAATGCAGGCGCAGGGGGACGGACGGCAAGAAAGAGACCGTCTCCGTGCGGAAGGAGGTGCGCGTCCGCTATTCACGCGGGGAGATGAAGAGACGGACCGCCGAACTTTTAGAGCTTGTGGGGCTCTCGGACAAGGCGAAGGCGTACCCCTCTCGGCTCTCGGGCGGGCAGAAACAGCGGGTCGCCATCGCCCGCGCCCTCGCCCTGAACCCGAAGTACCTTTTGTGCGACGAAGCGACGAGCGCCCTCGACCCCAACACGACGGCCTCCATCTTGGAGCTCCTGCGCGAGATCAACAGGCGGCTCGGCATCACGATCGTCGTCATCACCCATGAGATGAAGGTAGTGGAGAGCATCTGCTCGGAGGTCGCCGTCATCGACAGGAGCCGCATCGCGGAGAGCGGAAAAGTCGCAGATGTGTTCGCGTTTCCGCAGTCGGAGATCGCGAAAGAGCTCATCATCCCGGGGCTCATCCGCTCGGTGAAGAGCTCGGGCGGAAAAAAGCTCCGCCTCGTGTTCAACGGCGAAGAGGCGGATACCCCCGTTATCTCGGGGCCCGCCCCCCGCTGCGGGATCTCGGTGAACGAAGAGGAGGAAAAGGTGGAGCTCGTCAAGCGGCACCTCAAGGAGCTGAACATCAAATGCAAGGAGGAGATCTGAATGGACGCCCTGCTCGTAAGCAAACTCTTTCGCCAGCTCGGCTTTTGGGGCTTTGCGAAGGGGACATGGGAGACGGTGTACATCACCATCCTCTCGACGGCGATCGCCTATCTTTTGGGGCTCCCGCTCGGGATCCTTCTCGTCGTCACCGACAAAGAGGGGCTGCACCCCGTCGTCTGGCTCAACAAGATCGTCGGCACCGTCGTCAATATCTTCCGAAGTATCCCCTTCATCATCCTCATCGTCGCCCTCATCCCCGTCTCACGGGCGATCGTCGGCACGAGCATCGGGAACCGCGCGATCACCTTCATGCTCATCGTCGCGGCGGCGCCCTACATCGCGCGGATGGTGGAGAGCTCCCTAAAAGAGGTGGACAAGGGGGTCGTCGAGGCGGCACGCTCGATGGGGGCGGGCAATCTGCAGATCATATGGAAGGTGCTCCTCCCCGAGGCGAGGCCCTCGCTCATCGTGGGGGCGGTCATCTCCACGGTCACCGTCATCGGCTACTCTGCGATGGCAGGCACCATCGCGGGCGGGGGGCTCGGCTCCATCGCCGTTACGAAGGCGCGCACCTCCAATGCGCAGGACGTCATCTGGCTGTGCGTTGCCCTCATCGTCATCATCGTACAGGTCATACAAGAGGTCGGAATGTACCTCGCAAGACGTTTGGACAAACGGATCGCCCGTTCCCGTAACATCAAAAAAACCAAAAAAATCAAAGAATAAGGAGAAAAAACCATGAAAAAGCTGTTTTCTACCTTCGTTGCGACCGCAACTCTCGCCTGCGCCGCCTTCGGATTTTCCGCTTGCGGCGGGAACTACGACGCAGACCACATCATCAAAGTCGGCGCAAGCCAAACTCCCCATGCCGAAATTTTGGAGGAGATCAAGGGTGACCTCAAAAAGCAGGGCTATAAGCTCGAGATCGAGGTGTTCGACGACTACATCCTGCCTAACACCGCCCTCGAGGAGGGGGATATCGACGCCAACTACTTCCAGCACACCCCCTATCTCAACACCTTCAACGCCGAGCACGGCACCCACCTCGTCTCCGTCGGCAAGATCCACTACGAGCCCTTCGGCGTGTACGGAAAGAACGTGACGAAGGAGGACTACGAGGGGACCAAGACGGGGCGCACCATCCTCATCCCCAACGACGGGAGCAACCTCGCCCGCGCCCTCTATCTCTTGCAGGACGAGGGGTACCTCACGTTGAGCAGTACGGAGTTCACCGAGTCCCTTACCACCGAGGACATCGCCGACGCGAAGGGCAACACGGTGGAGGCGGTGGAAGCGCAGACGGTCGCCCAGCTCCTCGAGGAGCAGAAAAACGGCGCGATCGCCGTCATCAACGGCAACTATGCGCTCCAGGCGGGGCTTACATCGGCGGACGCGCTCGCCTTTGAGGACGCCTCGGGCGACGCCGCACAGCTCTATGCGAATATCATCGCCGTGAAGGAGGGGAACGAAAACGCCGAAAAGATCAAGGTGCTCCTCGCGGCCCTCAAGACGCAGAAGGTCATCGACTACATCAACGCGACCTACAACGGCGCCGTGCAGGCAGTGTTCACGGTATAAGCGCTCTTCCCCCTTTGTCTCCTTTGCGGACGCCGAGAAGGGGTGGAACTTGCCCTCGCCCTCCTTTGGGGGGCGAGGGGCAGGGGTGCGGGGGCGCCCCCTCAAGGGGGCGCCAAGAAAAGCCCCCTCCTATGGAGGGGGGGGTAGGGGGTGGGACGGCGATCGGACATGCCCACCCCCGTCCCTGCGGGACACCCCCTCCTATGGAGGGGGCAAGGTCTGTATTCTTGCCCTCCCCTGGCGTGAGGGGGAGGGGCGAGGAAAAGCGTGTTGCCGCAGAGAAAGCCCTACCCTTCCGTTGGAAGGGGAGGGTGGCACGGCTTGCCGTGACGGATGGGGATGGGGCATGAGAACCGACAATCCCCACCACCCCCGCAAGCGGGGGAGCCTCCCCTTTGGAAAAGGGTAGGCCTTTGCCATGCGCCTCTCTTCTTCGTTTGCCCTCGCCCTTCGGGAGGAAGCCCCGTAAAAAAGCCCCGCACACTTCGTGCGGGGCCTGCCTTTTCAAAGCGTTTGGTTCTCTTTTGTCTCCTCTGTTTCCGCGGTCTTTTCGGCGGTGCAGGGGACCGCGTCCGCCTTTTTTTCGACCCCATGTCCCTTTTCTTTGGGCCGGATGAGCCGCAAAGTGGGGATGAGCAGCCCGCCGAGGGAGTTGCCGATGAGGATCATGAGGATGTAGACGAAGGACTGCCAAGTTGCCACTCCCGCGCAGGCGAAGTAGAACATGTCCGCGATGGAGTGCTCGTAGCCGCTCAAAATGAAGGCGGGGATGCAGAATACGATGCCGAGCACGTTCTTCCCGTTGTTGCGGTAGATGTCCACGGAGAGATACACGAGGACCCCGCACAGCACCGCCCGCAGCAGCCCGAACCCGAACCCCTGTTCGAGTTTTCCGTTACAGAGGCCGAGGGCGGCCGCCTTGAGGTTGGGGAAGACCCAGCCGATGAGATACCCGAACGCCGCCGTCGCGAGGACGTTCCCCAAGAGGCACAGAAGGAGGAGGGAAATATCTTCCTTCTTGTGCGCCTCGTATATAAGCCCTATTTTGCCCGTGTAGAGGGCGTAGCCGCGCATGCAGATGACGAGCAGCGCCATCGAGAAGAGCAGCGCGCCTATGTATTTTGCGTAGGGTTGGTCGGGCAGGATGCAGGCGAGAAACACCGCCCCGCCGAGGGAGATGAGGAGCCCCGCGAGGAAGCCCTCCGCCGTCTGCCCCGCGAGCGTGCGGAACGCCGTGAGTTTTTTCATACCGTTCTCCTTTCCCCATGAGTATAGCATATCCTTGCGGGAAAGTCAAAGCCGTGAACGGATTTTTACGGAGGGCGGGCGGAATTTTGCGCAAAGGGTTGTGTTTTTTCGTCGCGGATGATATAATAAAGGAAGAGGTTGTAACTATGAAACGTATCGGAAAAACCATTTTTGCACTCTCCGCATGCTGCACGCTCCTCGCCGTTCTGGCGGGGTGCGGGATCTTCCGCGGGCCGTCCGCCTCCGTCTTTCCCTACGACGTCGCCGTGGAAAACGGCTACACGGGCA
>CANREU010000100.1 GCA_947629725.1 uncultured Clostridia bacterium | reverse complement strand
CGGAGCCGCAGGCGGAGTGAGTGAATCTTAAAATCAAGATACACTCGGCTCCTATGGAGCCTCGGTATGAGGGGTAGGGGTGAGGGTCCGCCCATGTATTACAACATGCCCCTCATCTGTCCCTGCGGGACACCTTCCCCCCGAGGGGGGGAAGGCTTGCGTCGTTTTTCTCTCTTGCCTCCCCCCTTATACATGAGGGGGGAGGGTAGGGTGAGGGGTGTGTTTGTTTTCCCGAAAGAGCAAGATTCACTCACTCCGCCTTCGGCTCCGTTCGGAATGAGGGAGGAACTTGCCCTCGCCCTCCTTCGGGGGGCGAGGGGTACTTCGTCGCTACGCTCCTACTTCGCGTTATGCGCTCGTGCCGCCCTTCGATAACAATCACAACTTCGGGCGGGGCGTGTCGCCCTTCGACAACATTCATAGCGTGCGGGCGATAGGGGTGCAGGGAGCGAAAAAATCGCCCCGAGATTTCAAAACGCTTATGGAACTTTTTATTCCCTGTGCGGCGGGGGTCGAGGCCTCCGTCAAGCGGCAACTGCAAACGCTCGGCTACGGCAACTGCCCCGCCTTTGAGGGGCGGGTGCGGGTCGAGGGGGACTGGGCGGACGTCGCCCGTCTCAATGTCTTTCTGCGCGCGGGGGAGCGGGTGCTCCTCTCCGTCGGGCGCTTTCCCGCCCGCACCTTCGACGAGCTCTTCGAGGGCGTCTTTGCCCTCCCGTGGGAGGAATTTCTCACCCCGCATGCCCAAATCCTCTTGAACGGCAAGTGCCGTAAAAGCGCGCTTATGGCGGTAAAATCGTCGGGTGGGGTCGTAAAAAAGGCGATCTTGAAGCGTCTTCAGGAGAAGCTCGGCACCCGCGTCTTCGATGAAAAGGGGGAGCGCGCCGTCGTGGATCTTTTCCTATATGAAGACGTCGCCGCCCTCTCTCTCGATACGACGGGGGAGGGCCTCCACAGGCGCGGGTACCGCGTGCGCACCTACGACGCCCCCTTGCGCGAGACGACGGCCGCCGCCATGATCGAGAGCGCCTACTTCCGCGAGGGACGTCCCCTTGCCGACCCCTTCTGCGGCAGCGGCACCCTCCCCATCGAGGCGGCTCTCATTGCAAAAAACATCGCCCCGGGGGCAAAGCGGGAGTTCGATTTTCTCCGCTGGAAGTGCGCCCCCGAGGTCCTTCCCCGTGCGCGGGAGGAGGCGAGGGCGGGGGAGAGACCCGCAAAGTCTCAAATTTACGCCGCAGACATCTCCGGACGCGCCGTGGAGATCGCCCGCTTCCACGCCGAACGCGCGGGAGTGAAGGACTGCATCACATTCAAGGTCGCCGATGCCCGCGATTTCAGAAGCGTCGAGAAAAACGGCGTGCTCGTCTCCAATCCGCCCTACGGGGAGAGACTGAAGGACGCCGACCTCTTCGGGCTCTACCGCGATTTCGGGCGGGCGTTCCGCGCTCTCGAGGGGTGGAACTGCGCCTTTCTCTCCGCCTACGGGCAGGCAGAGCGCGCCTTCGGGCGGGCGGACCGCAAGCGCGGCCTCAAAAATGCGGGGCTCGACTGTACCCTCTATTCCTACTATCCGTCCGCAAAGTGAATTTATTGTGAACATTCAAATTTTTTACGTTAATTTGTTTGACAATTTCCCGCGCCCGCGTGTATAATAAACCGTAATTGTTCAGCAGACAACAAACGAGGGAGAAAACTATGGAAGCCAACGAATATCTTGTGAAGCTGTTTCAGACGATCAAGGACATGGAGGGGCTCAATCTCTTTGCGGGCGTCGCGAAAATTTCCAAAACGGAGTTCCGCCTTCTTCGGGAGATCGCCCTCGAGCGGGAGAAGGGGAGGGACATCATCTCCTCCGAACTCGCGCGCAGGCTCGGGGTCACCCGTTCGGCGGTCTCGCAGATCGTCTCCAAACTCGAGAAGGAGAACATCGTCGTGCGGACAGACTCGCCGACCGACAAGAAGATCGCCTATGTGCGCTTTTCGGAGCATGCGCAGGAGGTCTTTGAAGAGTATTGCGCGCAGGGCAACCGCATCATGGAAAAAGTCGTCGCAAAGCTCGGCGCGGAGAAGATGAACCGCCTCATCGACGACTACAACGAATTTCTCGCCGTCCTCGGCGAGGTGCGCAAGGAGTGCGGCGTAAACAGCAAAAAAAAGTAGGAAAAAGCGGGGGCAGCCCCGTGTACGGAGAGTGAAATATGTTAAAACTTTCGGCGATCACAAAGGATTACAAAGTCGCGGCGGGGAAGGTGCAGGCGCTCAAGGGGATCGACCTTGAATTCCGCAAGAACGAATTCGTCTGCATTTTGGGCCCCTCGGGCTGCGGCAAGACGACCCTCCTCAACATCATCGGCGGGCTCGACCAATACACCTCGGGCGACCTCGTCATCGGCGGGGTCAGCACGAAGAAGTTTACGGACAGGGACTGGGACACCTACCGTAACCATTCCATCGGCTTTATCTTCCAGAGCTACCATCTCATCCCCCATCAGACCATTTTGCAGAACGTCGAGCTCGCGCTCACGATCGCGGGGATAGATAAGGAGGAGCGCCGCCGCAGGGCGATCGAGGCCCTCGGCAAGGTGGGGCTCGCGGATAAGATCAAGAACCTGCCCAACCAGCTCTCCGGCGGGCAGATGCAGCGCGTCGCCATTGCCCGCGCCCTCGTGAATGACCCCGAGATCGTCCTCGCCGACGAGCCCACGGGCGCGCTCGACAGCAAGACGAGCGTGCAGATCATGGAGCTCATGAAGGAGATCTCGCGCGACCGTCTCGTCGTCATGGTCACCCACAACCCCGATCTCGCGGATACCTATGCGACCCGTATCATCCGCCTGCTCGACGGCGTCGTCACCGACGACAGCCGCCCCTATTCCTCGGAAAGCGAAAGCGCCGAGGAGGGGAGCGCGGAGAACGCGCCCGCAGAGGCGTCCGAAAAGACGCCCGCAGGGGAGCCCATAGAGACGGTTGAAGGCGAGAAGCCCAAAGAGGCGCCCGCGCCCGCGGAAAAGCACTCGAAGGGGAAGAAAAAGCGCTCTTCGATGTCCTTCGGCATGGCGTTCAACCTCTCCCTCAAAAATCTGCTCTCCAAGCGCAAGCGCACGGCGATGGTCTCCGTGGCGGGGAGCATCGGCATCATCGGCGTCTCGATGGTGCTCGCCGTATCGGCGGGGGTGCAGAACTACATCGCGAGCATGGAGGACGACCTGCTCTCGGGCTATCCGCTCACGGTCACCGAGACCGCGATCAACTTCGATTCCCTCATGAGCGCGGCGGAGGACACGGCGCAGAAATTCAACGCCCTCCGTCTCAAAGATCGGGTGTACGTCGATTCCCTCCTCGATACCCTCATGAGTTTTTCGGGCTCGATGGAGACCAACGTCATCACCGAGGACTACCGCGATTACGTCATGGCGATGCCCAAAGCCTACTATAATGCCATTCAATACGACTACGGCTTCGACATGTCCAACTATATCTACACCGACTTCACGCAGGACGGAACCCCCGAGACGACCGAGAACGTCTCCGTCACGGGGATCCGCGCGAAATACCGCTCGGTGCTCGACAAGGTGGAGGACTACAAGCAATACACCTCCGTCATCAGCACGGTGAACTCCTTCGCCGAACTTCCCGACAACCCCGAGTATATCCTTTCCCAATACGACATTCTGGCGACCGACCTCGAGGGCGGGAAGAAAAATCTCTCCGCCGAGGAGATCGAGAGCGTCTTCCGTGACAAGGAGAGCCTCGTCCTCGTCATCGACAACAACCAGTTCTCCGACCTCTACTTCGGGCAGTACGGGTATCTTTCCGAGCAGGAATTTTTGCAGTTCGCCTACAAGGCGGCGAAGGACGAATCGTACAACGAGAGCACGATCGAGGACATCATCCAAAACGGCAAGGGTTACGATTTCTTCGTCGGCGAGAACGCGAAGAAGTTCACATGGTACTCAAATGATTCCGTTTTCTCCCGCACGACCGCGGAGGATATATTCAATATTCCCTACAACGGCATGAATGTGCCCGTCCCGGGAGGAACGGATACCATTCCCTTCAAATACAATCCCACCTCCGAGAATTTCACCGAGGAGGGGATGGACCTCAACGTGCGGGTGATCCTCCAAAAGAAGAGGGGGATCTCCTACGGCTGTCTGCAGCCCGGGCTCTACTACACCCGCGCCCTCGCCGACTACACCCGCGAGACGGCGAAGACAAGCGAGATCGCAACGTACCTCGCGGAAAAGGGAGAGCCTCTCTCCATGCTTCCTCTCAACTACGAATTCACCTACTATGTGCGGGAGGACGGCGTCCTGACGCCGAAAACGGGGACGGACACCTACTACCTTCTCAATCTGAGCGGCGGCATGATGAGCATGATGGGAGGGGACGGCACCTCGATGACGCAGGTCGACCTCAACGCCGTCGCGGGCTCGGATATTCCCATCGCCTTCTACATCTACCCGCTCGACTTCGACAGCAAGGACCTCGTCACCGACTATCTCGACAATTGGAACGCCGTGGCGGAATCGAAGGAGGAGGACGTATTCACGTGGACGGACCTCGACGGCAACCTGCGGGAAACGACCCTCGAGGAGAAGGATAAGGTGACTTACACCGATACGGTGGGGCTCATCATCACGATGGTGAACACGATGATCCGCATCATCACCATCGCCCTCGTCGTATTCACGGCGCTCTCCCTCGTCGTCTCCACGGTGATGGTGGGCATCATCACCTATGTTTCGGTGGTGGAACGGGTGAAGGAGATCGGCATCCTCCGCGCGGTCGGCGCGAGAAAGATGGACATCAAGCGCCTCTTCAATGCGGAGACCTTCATCATCGGGCTCACCGCGGGGGTCTTCGGCATCCTCGTCACCTACCTCTTGTCTCTCATCATCAATATCATCCTCGGAAGCCTCTTCGGGGTTTACACCATCGCGGCGCTCCCGTGGTGGCAGGCGCTCGTCATGATCGGCATCAGCGTCTGCCTCACCCTCATCTCGGGGCTCATTCCCGCCTCGGCTGCGGCGAAGAAGGATCCCGTCATTGCCCTCCGCACCGAGTGAGGACGCATAAAAACCGCACTCCATGTCCATACTTTTGTAAAAATATGCGAGGTGCGATATGGCAAAGAAGATGAAAAAACTCACCGACGAAGAGTATGAGGCATACCTCAAAAAGCTCCTCAAAACGGCGCCCGCAAAGTAGCGGCCCGCCCGAAAAGAAGACCGCCGCCCGCAATATGCAGGCGGCGGTTTCGTTTCCCTTGCACCCGCCCCCTGCCTTCCCCTTGAGGGGAAGGTGGCACGGCGCAGCCGTGACGAATGAGGTGTTATAAACTGTTCTTTCCTTATTCAAAAGGAAAAGAAGGAACAAAATAAGGAATTGCCAATCGCATACCCCTCACCGCCGTAAAAGGCGCGGCGGAGCCCCCCCCGAGAGGGCGCCAAGAGAAGAAAGGCGCCGCTTTCACCTCCTCCCTCGTTTGAGGGGGGAGGGCAGGGTGGGGGGAGCAAAACCTGCCCCCTTTGAAGAGGGCGGGGCGGGGGTGGGGGTTGCCCCCGAATTTCCCCCGCGGCTCCCCGAAACTATAATCTCCGCTTATATCGGGTATCAAAAAAGCGGAAGGCAAAAGCGGGGAAAGGCTCTCCAAACGTTTGACTTCATCCCCCGAAAATCATATAATAATCGGTGAAAAAAGCCACGGACAAAGGAGAAAGGTATGAACGTGACCGAGCTCTTCGGCAGCAACGTGTTCGGCGACGAGGTGATGAAAAATTCCCTCCCGAAAGAGGTGTATAAGTCGCTGAAAAAGACGATCGAGGAGGGCGCCCCGCTCGACGTCACCATCGCCTCTACCGTCGCCAATGCGATGAAGGACTGGGCGGTGAAAAAGGGCGCCACCCACTACACCCACTGGTTCCAGCCTCTCACCAATCTCACCGCCGAAAAGCACGACAGTTTCATCGAGCCCTCGGGCGACAAGGTCATCCTGCAGCTCACGGGCAAATCTCTCATCGTCGGCGAGCCCGACGCGTCGTCCTTCCCCTCGGGCGGCACCCGCGAGACGAGCGCGG
>CANREU010000099.1 GCA_947629725.1 uncultured Clostridia bacterium | reverse complement strand
TTCCTCCGGGTACTAAGATGTTTCAGTTCCCCGGGTTCCCCTCCCATGCCTATGTGTTCAGCATGGGATAACGCGACTTTCCTCGCGCTGAGTTCCCTCATTCGGACATCCGCGGATCTCAGGATGTTTGCTCCTACCCGCGGCTTTTCGCAGCTTACCACGTCCTTCTTCGGCGCCGTATGCCAAGGCATCCTCCGTGAGCCCTTCGTAGCTTGATCCTTCTACTCGTCTCTTCGTCCAATTCTATAGACTTCTACTCGACTAATTGTTTCCACTCATTTCCCAAAAAGTCCGACGTGTCGTCCTTTCGCAAAATTTCGTATTAACCATTAGTTCGTACAGCCCCGGGATTACTTCCGTACCCCCAAAGCCGCACGCTCTCGAATTGTTGCCTTTCGTACTCTACTTTTCTTCGCTATGCAGTTGTCAATCTCCATCCCACCTTCCAACAGGAAGGGTCGCTTTTTCCGCAGAAAAAGCCACTGTCTTTTGCGACAGCTTACATATCATAACACTTGCATTTTGTTTCGTCAAGCGATTTTGAAAGTTATTTCAGACTTTTTTCGGGAAAATCGCGGAAAGTTGCGGGGGGAAGGCGCCGCAGCTTGCTTTATGCGCCGCGCGTGTGGTATAATCGGAGAAAATCGGGGCGGCGCAGCCCGTAACCTTAAAAAAGGAGAATATCCGTGGAGCACAAAGGGACGAAGATCTTACAGACGGAACGGCTCCTCCTCCGCCCGTGGGGAGCGGACGACGCGGAGGAAGCCTTCGCGCATTGGATGGGCGACCCCGAAGTCACGAAGTATCTGACGTGGACCCCGCACGGAGACGTTGCGTTCACGCACGCCCTTCTCAAAATCTGGGAAAGAGAGAGCAAGGCGCCCTCCACCTATCATTGGGCGATCGTTTTGCGGGACGGGGACGTTCTCATCGGGGACATTGCCGTTTTGCGCGCGGACGAATATCAGGAGCGCGGGGAGATCGGCTACTGCATGGGCAAAGCGTGGTGGGGACGGGGGCTTATGACCGAGGCGCTCTCCGAAGTGCTGCGCTACTGCTTTGAGGAAGCGGGGTTTTATCGGATCGACGGCGCGCATGCCGCGGAGAATATCGGCTCCTCCCGCGTGATGGAAAAGTGCGGGCTCGTGCGCGAAGGGGTACGGAGGGCGTTTTTCCGCCTCCCCTCTACGGGCGAACGCGTGGACCTTGTGGAGCGCGGCATTTTGCGGGAGGACTATTTTCGTAGCGGAAGGCTGTGAATTTTTACAGGACGGGGATACGCGCTTTTCGCCGCCCCACCCCCCTACCCCCCTCATTACGGTAAAAGGCGCAACATCATACGGCGCCTTTTCCCGAAAGCCATATGGAAGGCCCTCGGAGGGGGCTTTCGCACGCCGTATAAATACGTCATTGTTGAGCGCCCCATAAATACGTCATGTTGAGCGTAGTCGAAACATGACCATATTATAATAAGGTCACCCTTCGACTTCGCTCAGGGTGACGTGTTTTATAGCGGGTCGGGATAACGAGGTCGCAGTAAACCGTGAACACCCCTCACCCTCCCCTCCCCCCTCAAGTATAAGGGGGGAGGCAAGAATACGGGCCCTTCCGGTGGAAGGGTAGGGCTTTCTCTGAGTCGGTGGGGTGCTCTTTCAATGGCATCCCGAACACTCGCTGCACTTGCCCGAGCACTTTTTCGGGGGCTTGCCCGTCGAGGAGTACATGCACCCCGACCAGCTCCTTTCCGCCTCCGCCCCGCAGGCTGGGCAGAGCACTTTGTCGCCGTGGTTCTTCACGAGCTCTTCAAACGCCTTCCCGCAGGCGGGGCAGCGGTATTGCAACAGGGGCATGTTTGCACCTCCGCACATTTTCTTCCCCTATTATACCGCGTTTTGCGGCGCCGTGCAACTCTTTTTTGAAGATTCAGACGACGCACTTCCCCGTCAAAAAGGATTCGAAGAGCCCCTCGACATTCGCGCCCGCACGGCGGAAACAGGCGGAGAGCTCCGCGGGAGAGGCGATCCTCCCGCCGTACCCGTTGCAATAGTTCCGCAGGGCGCGGTAGAACTTCTTCTCCCCCGCGACGAGGAGGACCCTGTCGAACAGGACGACCCCCTCGTCGTAGACCAGACTGCGGTATTCGTAGGGCCCCGAGAACTCGGTGAGGGGTCGGCTCATGCGTCTGTCCTCCGCGCCGAGCCCGCCCGAAACCGTAAAATAGGCGCGGCAGGCGTTCTCGCACGCCTCCACGGTGCTGCGGTAGCCGATGCCGTAGGCGGGATGGGCGCCGAAGAAGCACGCCGCCGAAAACTCGGCGAGCCCCTCGTCCTGCCAAGCCTCGTTGAACTGGTCGCTGCCCACCTTCGCATACCACCATTGGTGCGCCGTCTCATGGACGACAACTTCCGCCCGATCCTCCGCGCGGAGGGAGCGGGAGATCATGGAGAGGGCGGTGAACTCCGCCCCGCCGTAGGGAAGGTCGGTCTCGGCGACGCAATACTTTTCCCGCCCGTAGCTGCCGAATGTTTCGCCGAACCAAGCGAGGCTCTCCGTTGCGGCGGCAAGCGTTTTTTCGGGGGACGGGTCGTCGAAATAGCAATATTCGACGGTGACGTCCCCCGCCTTCGCCTCCTTTTTCAGCATCCCCTCCCCGAGGACGGCGGCAATGTCGCGCGCGGAGGGAAGGGTGACGCGGAACGTTCTCTTCCCCTCCGAAACGCTCTCCTCCGCCCGTCCGCCGAACGCCGCGCCGTAACTCAAGGGAAGGGTGAGGGCGAGCGTGCAGTCGGCGCACTCCGCGGCATAGGGATCGCCGTTCTCCGCAAAGGAGCAGAGGAGGAACTCCCCGTCGCGGAAGGGGCAGAGCACAGGGTAGAAACCCGCGAGGTTGACCGCCCTCTCCCCCACGCCGAAGCGGTAGTTGATCTCGGGAAGACAGGTCTCGAAGCGGAAGACGATCTCCGCCGTCTCCCCCGGGAAGAGCTCCTCCTTCAGGGCGGCAGAGAGCACGCTCCCCTCCGCGTTCACGGAAAAGCTCTCCGCTCCCTCCGCGGAGAGGACGGTGATCCCGCCGTAATTCTTTCCTTTATAATACGCCGCGGGCGCGTAAGGGGCGGGCACGGCGGAATTTCCCTCCCGCAGGATGTTCGCGGGGAGGAGGAAGGGAAGGACGGAGAGGGCGTCGCCGCCGTCGTTGCGGAAGGTGACGCGGCACTCCCCCGCCGCCGTGCGCGTCTCGGGGAAATACTCCGCCTCGATCGCATAGGAGATGCGGGGGCGCGCCTTCGGGCGGGCGCAGGAGGAGAGCGGGAACGCCGCCGCAAAGAGCAGCGCGGGGAGCAGGAACGCCATGATCTTGCGCATAAAAAAACCTCCCGGCAGGTCTGCCGACAGGTTAGTTTATGTTTGGGAAAGCGCCGCTATGCCTATGCGACGGGCTCGGAATGCACACCCTCTTCCGCAGTTTCCGCAGGAACTTCTGCGGGCGCGGCGTCCTTTGCGGCGGGCGTCTCGCCGTCCTTTGCGGCGAAGGGCTCCGCGACGGGCGTTTCGGCCACGGGCACGCCGTTTTCGTCGATCTTGCCCGCCATGAGGTCGGCAAGGAGGCGGCGCACCTCTTTCACGGTGCCGCGGAAGCAGTTGCCCGTGAGGTCCACGGCGTAGAGGCGGAGCTTTTTGAGGGTCTTCTTGCCGTTCTTGTCCTCCATGAGAACGCGAGAGAGCTCCTCTGCGCTCAGGCGGAGGCGGAGGGCGCCGCGCTGTTCGATGACGATGCGCGCGTCGTCGCCGAGGTTCTCCTTCTGCTTATAGAGCCCCGTGAGGTTGAAACTCACCTTCCCGTTGCGGATGCCGATCTCGGAGATGCCGACGTCGTTGAGGGAGCGGTTGCCGACGGTGAGGTCCGCATAGCAGACATGGGTCTCCAGATCGGCGCCGTAGAGCCCCAAGAAGGAGAGCCGCTGCACCGCGATGCGGCTGCGAAGATTGAGCACGATGCCGATCGCGAGCGCGAGCAAGAGCACGATCACGATGGCGGAGATGAGCACGATGAGACCGACTCCGTCGTTTAACCATTCCATAGTCATATCCTCCGTAAACGGTTTTATTATACGCCTCCGCGGAGAGAAAATCAACCCTTTTTTTGAAATTCGCAAAAATTTTCGGACGGGAGATCGGCGGAGGGCGTGAAGAGATTTTACTTTTTGTGCGGAGTTTGGGCAAATATTTTTCATTTCCCCCTTGATTTTTTCCCGTTTTGCGGTATAATGGATAAAAAAGGCTTCGCGCGGACGGCGCGGAGCCGTAACAAAGGGGATTTTTTATGAGCATTTCCGCAACCAACATCCGCAACATCGCCGTCGTCGGACATGGCGGCGAGGGCAAGACGACCCTCTTCGAGGCGATGCTGTACAATGCAGGCGCCATCGAGCGCATGGGCAAGACGGAGAACGGCACCACCGTCTCCGACTTCGACGAGCAGGAGATCGCCCGCAAGATCTCCATCTCCCTCTCCGTCGCCTATGCGACGTGGAAGGACGTGAAACTCAACCTCATCGACGTGCCCGGCTTCTACGACTTCGAGGGCGAGTTCTGTTCCGCCATGCGCGCCTGCGGGGCGGCCCTCGTCGTGACGGGGGCAAACGGCTCCGTCTCGGTCGGCACCGAGAAGGCGATCGGGCAGTGCCTCAAACTGAAAAAACCGCTCATCGTGTTCGTGAACGGCATGGACAAGGAGAACGCCGACTATCCCGGCACGGTGCGCGCCCTGCAGGAACAATATAAAGGAAAGATCGCCCCCACCCAGATCCCCATCATGGAGGGGAACAAGATGACGGGCTATATCGACGTCGTCACGGGCGAGGCCTATAAGTTCGGGGCGAACGGCGTGGAGAAGATCCCCGTCCCCGCGGAATACGCTTCCGAGCTCGAGGAGATGTTCGGCGTGCTGCAGGAGAGCGCGGCGGAGAACGACGAGGCCCTCCTCGACAAATACTTCGAGGAAGGTTCCCTCACCCCCGAAGAGATCGCGCTCGGCGTGCGCAAAGGGATCCACTCCAACAGCCTCATCCCCGTGCTCGCGGGCAGCGCCCTCCTCAATAAGGGGGTCATCAACCTCATGAATGCGCTCGTCGAATACCTCCCGCAGGCGGCCGAGCGCAAGGGTCTCCCCGCGACCGACCTCAAGACCGACTCCCCCGTCAGCGTCGCGTGCGACGAAAATGCCCCCTTCGCGGCGCAGGTATTCAAGACCGCGGTCGACCCCTTCGTGGGCAAACTCAACTACCTCCGCGTGTGCCGCGGCGTCCTCCGCCCGGGCATGACCGTACTCAACCCCAACACCAACACCGAGGAGCGCATCAACACGGTGTATCTCCTCTGCGGCAAGAAGCAGACCCCCGTCACCGAACTCACCGCGGGCGACATCGGCGCGGTGAACAAGCTCGCGAACACGGGCACGGGCGACACCCTATGCGACCCCGCTTCCCCCGTGAAGTTCGAGGACATCGACTTCCCCGAACCCGCCCTCGCGATGGCAGTCTCCGCCACCGTGCGCGGCACGGAAGACAAGGTGTTCGGCGGGCTCAACCGTCTCGCCGAAGAGGACCGCGGCTTCTGCGTGAGAAAGAACACCGAGACGGGCGAGACCCTCGTCTGCGGGCAGGGCGAAGTCCAGCTCGAGATCATCAAGAGAAAGCTGAAGGCGAAGTTCGGCGCGGACGCGGAGTTCTCCACCCCCGCCGTCGCCTACCGCGAATCCATCCTCTCGAAGGCGGAGGCGGAAGGCAAGCACAAAAAGCAGACGGGCGGCGCGGGACAGTTCGGCGTCGTCGAGATCCGCTTCGAGCCGGGCGCGGCGGACGGCGTGTTTGAGTTCGTCGACGCGGTCGTCGGCGGCACGGTGCCCAAGCAGTTCATCCCCGCCGTCGAAAAAGGCCTGCGCGAGGCCATCCAGAAGGGCGTGCTCGCGGGCTATCCGATGGTCAACCTGAAGGCCACCCTCTACGACGGCAAGTATCACCCCGTCGACAGTAAGGAGATCGCGTTCGTCTCCGCGGCAAAACTCGCCTACGACGACGGCATCCGCCGCGCGAAACCCATCCTCCTCGAGCCCATCTGCTCGATGGAGATCACCGTGCCCGAACAGTACGTCGGCGACATCATGGGCGACC
>CANREU010000098.1 GCA_947629725.1 uncultured Clostridia bacterium | reverse complement strand
ACCATCGACGGGGGCACCCATGTCGAGGGTCTGAAACTCGCGCTCACCAAAGTCATCAACGACGCGGGCAAGAAACTCAACATCTTGAAGGACAGCGACAAACTCACGGGCGAGGACGTACGCGAGGGCATCACCGCCGTCGTCTCCGTCAAACTCGAGAACGCGCAGTTCGAGTCGCAGACCAAGGATAAACTCAACAACTCCTTCATCCGCCCCTTCGTCAACAAGGCGGTCGCCGATTCCCTCGGCGAATATTTGGAGGAACACCCGAGCGAGGCGCGGGAGCTCGTCCTCCGCTGCATCACGGCGCAGAAGGCGCGCGACGCGGCGCGGAACGCCCGCGAACTCACCCGCAGGAAGGGGGTCTTGGAGACGACCACCCTCCCCGGCAAACTCGCCGACTGCTCGGATAAGCGCCCCGAGCTCTGCGAGATCTACATCGTCGAGGGAGACTCGGCAGGCGGTACCGCAAAGCAGGGGAGAGACAGGAGGTTCCAGGCCATTCTTCCCCTCCGCGGGAAGATCTTGAACGTCGAGAAGGTGAGATTGAACCGCGCCCTCGAGAACGCCGAGATCAAGGCGATGATCACCGCCTTCGGCTGCGGCATTTTAGACGACTTCGACGAGAGCAAGCTGCGCTACGACAGGATCATTTCCATGACCGATGCCGATGTCGACGGCGCCCATATCCGCATTTTGCTACTTACGTTCCTCTTCCGCTACATGCGGCCCCTCATCGAGCACGGGCACGTGTATTCGGCGAAGCCCCCGCTCTATAAGGCGACGGTGAAGGGGAAGATGGAGGACGTCTACCTCTATTCGGAGGAGGAGAAGACGCTCTTCGACGCGGCGAACAACAACAAGGTGGAGTATCAGCGTTACAAGGGCCTCGGCGAAATGAGCACCGAGCAGCTTTGGGAGACGACGATGAACCCCGCTACGCGCACCCTCATCAAGGTCTCGATGCAAGACGCGGTGGAGGCGGACAAAATGTTCTCGCTCCTCATGGGGGAGAGCCCTGCGCTCCGCCGGCAGTTTATCGAAGAAAACGCGACCCTGGTGACCGATTTGGACATTTGAGTGCACTTCATAGTAAGTACCGCGAACCCACGCCCATAGCAGACACCCCCTCACCGCCGTAAAGGGCACGGCGGAGCTCCCCCTCAAGGGGGCGCCGAGGGCAGGGCGGCGCGGTCGTCCCCTCAAGGGGGCGCCAAGAATGACTGAAATCCGAGGTCGCCGTATCCCCTTGCCCACCCCTCGAGGGGTGGGTGGATCGCCGCCTTTGCGGCGAGACGGAAGGGGTGTATATGATCGAAAAGCATGAACAAGCTTTATAACGCAAAACTCATCCCGAACGCCAAAAATCTCCGCAAAAACATGACGGAAGAAGAGCGAAGGCTGTGGTTTACGTTTTTGCGCTTCCTCCCGCAAAAATTTGTGCGGCAAAAGGTCATCGGCCCCTATATCGCGGATTTCTACTGCGCAGAGGCGTCGCTCGCGATCGAACTGGACGGGGCGCAGCACTTTGATGAAGAGCAAATGCAGTACGACGCAAAGAGAACGGCATTTTTCGAAGGACAGGGCGTCCGCGTGGCGAGATACACAAATAGAGAGATCAACGAAGAATTTGAAAGCGTGAAAGCGGATATTGCATTACGGCTCGGAAAAGAGTGACACCCCCTCACCGCCGTAAAAGGCACGGCGGAGCTCCCCCTCAAGGGGGGCGCCGAGAGTAGGACGGCGCGGTCGTCCCCTCAAGGGGGCGCCGAGAAGAGCAAAATTTGGATCCCAAAGAAATCAGAAACCAATAAAAGGAAAGTCGATATGGCAAAAAAGGAAACGAGCCCGGAGCTCACCGAAGAATTCAAACAGACCCTCGCGATGACGAAGATCCTCGACATCGAGGTCAACGACGAGCTGAAACGCTCCTTCATCGCCTATGCGATGGCGGTCAACAAGTCCCGCGCCATTCCCGATGTTCGCGACGGCTTGAAGCCCGTCCACCGCCGCATCCTCTATGCGATGCACGAGATGGGGCTCTACAACGACAAGGCATACCGCAAGTGCGCGCGTATCGTCGGCGATGTCATGGGCAAATTCCACCCCCACGGCGACAGTTCGGTGTACGACGCCCTCGTCCGCCTCGCGCAGGATTTCTCCATCAACTTCCCCCTTGTGGACGGACACGGCAACTTCGGCTCGGTGGACGGCGACCCGCCCGCGGCCATGCGTTACACGGAGGCCCGCCTCACCAAGCTCGCCGCCGAGATGCTCCGCGATCTCGACAAGGAGACGGTGGACTTCTTCCCCAATTTCGACGGGATCGAGATGGAGCCCGCGGTCCTTCCCGCCCGCTTCCCCAACCTCCTCGTGAACGGGTCGGACGGCATTGCCGTCGGCATGGCGACCAACGTTCCGCCCCACAACCTCGCGGAGGTGGTGGACGGCACGATCGCGATGATCGACAATCCCGATATAACGGTCGACGAACTCATGGAATATATCCCCGCGCCCGACTTCCCCACGGGGGGCGTCATCATGGGCAGGAGCGGGGTGCGCAAGGCATACCGCACGGGGCAGGGCAACATCGTCATCCGCTCCAAGTGCGAGATAGAGGAGCACGGCACGGGCGCAAACGCCCGCTCCCGCATCATCGTCACGGAAATTCCCTATCAGGTGAACAAGGCCCAGCTCGTCGTGCAGATCGCGGACATGGTCAAGGATAAACGGGTCGAGGGGATCTCCGACATCCGCGACGAGAGCGGTCGCGAGGGCATGCGCATCGTCATCGAGTGCAAGAAGGACGCGAACGCGCAGGTCGTCCTCAACACCTTATACAAGCACACCAATCTGCAGGTATCGGACGGGATCATCCTCCTCGCCCTCGTGGAGAACGGCACCGAGCCCAAATACCTCACCTTGCGCGACATTCTCTACTACTACCTCGAGCACCAGAAGGAGGTCATCGTCCGCAGGACCAAGTTCGACCTCCAGAAGACGGAGGAGCGCGCCCACATCGTGGAGGGGCTCGTCATCGCGCTCGCGAATATCGACGAGGTCATCCGCATCATCAAGGAGTCGTCGGACAAGAACGACGCCGTCTCCAAACTCACGGGCGCCTTCGAGCTCTCCGAGAAGCAGGCGAACGCCATCCTCGAGATGCGTCTCCAGCGCCTCACCGCCCTCGAAGTCGAGAAACTCAAGGAGGAACTCGACGCGCTCCACGCGACCATTGCCGACCTCCGCGACATCCTCGGCAGCGAAAAGCGGGTGCTCGAGATCATCCGCGCCGACCTTGTCGCCATCAAGGCAAAATACCCCTCCGAGCGGAGGACGGAGATCTCCGTCGACTACGGCGACATCGAGGACGAGGACCTCATCGACGAGGAAGACGTCGTCATCTCTCTCACCCACGGCGGGTATGTGAAGCGGTATCCCGTGGCGGAGTACCGCGCGCAGAACCGCGGCGGCGTGGGCATCACGGGGCACCGCCCGAAGGAGGACGACTTCGTGGAGCAGATGTTCGTCTGTTCCACCCACCACAGCATCCTCTTCTTCTCCAACTTCGGCAAGGTGTACTCCATGAAGGGGTACATCATCCCCGAGGCGAACAGAACGGCGCGCGGGCGGGCGATCGTCAACCTCCTGCAGCTCTCCGCGGGGGAGAAGATCGCGGCCATTTTGCCCGTCTACGAAAACGGCACGGGGTATCTTGTGATGGCGACGAAGAAGGGGCTCGTCAAAAAGACCGCGACGAGCGAATTCGAGCACATCTTAAAGAGCGGGAAGATCGCGATCAAGATCGTGGAGGGCGACGAGCTCATCTCGGTGCAGTTCGCGGGCGGCGAGGACGAGGTCGTGATCGCCTCCCGTTCGGGCAAGTGCATCCGCTTCTCCGAGACGGACGTCCGCCCGATGGGACGGGATACGATGGGGGTGCGCGGCATCCAGCTCACCGGGAGCGACGAAGTCGTCGACATGCTCGTCTTGCGGGAGGGGAAAGATATTCTCACCGTCTCCGCAAACGGCTACGGCAAGCGCACCGACCCCGCCGATTACAGGCTCCAGTCCCGCGCGGGCAAGGGGATCAAGGCGGGCGTGTTCAATGAGAAGACGGGCGAGCTCGTCAACATGAAACTCGTCTCCGACGAGGACGACATCATGATGGTGACGAGCGCGGGCATCATGATCAGGATGCACGCGGAGAGCATCTCCCACATCGGCAGAAACACCCGCGGCGTGAAACTCATGACGGTGCGCGACGGCGCGGTGGCGACGGTGGCCGTCACCGAGAAGGAGGACGACGCGGAGGTGGAGACCCCCGAAGAGGACGCCGCCGACGTGCCCGTGGAGGACACCCCCGACGAAGAATAACGCGCCGGCGCTGCTCTACGCCCTGTTTTCATGCGGACATACTTCGACACGCGCGTGCCGCGCGGCTCAGTATGACGTATTCATACGCCTTTCGCACAGCACAAACCTGCCCCCCTCCATCGGAGGGGGTCGTTTGTATTCTTGCCCCCCTTATACTTGAGGGTGCGGGGAGAAGCCCCCTCCGCGGGAGGGGGGTAGGGGGGTGGGACGGTGTAACGCCCTTTCCTCATACCGAGCGAAGCGAGCGTATCTTGTTTTTAAGATTCACTCGGTCGCTACGCTCCCTCGGAATGAGGGAAACTTGCCCTCGCCCTCCTTTGGGGGGCGAGGGGCAGGGGTGCGGGGAGCAGTCCCCTCCGTCACGGCAAGGGCAGCCGTGACAGCTCCCCCCAAAGGGGGCGCCGAGAAAGGGGCGTGCGCCTTTTCTCTTGCCCTCCCCCCTTATACTTGAGGGGGGAGGGTAGGGTGAGGGGTGAAAAAGAACGAGATCCCGCCCATCCGTTCCTTCGCGCTCCGCGTCGGGCGGAGTGACGTAATAGAACGGTTCGGAATGACGAAGAAGAGCGCTTCGGCGCTCTTCTTTTCCTTCCCGTCCTATTTTTCCGCCTTCACTTTCACGCTCCCGCAGAGGACCTCCGCGTAGGAGTAGGAGGTCTTCCCCAAAAAGCCCTCGTTGTCGGGGCGCACGGTGAAGAGGGCGGGGTACACCCCCGAGAGCACGCCGCAATAGTGCATGAACTTGTTCCTCCCGAGGTTCACGGTCACCGAGACCCGCTTTTCCCGAAAGTCCGCGATCGATCGTTTCACGCTCGCAACATCCCGTTTCGGCTTGATCATACGACAATGATAGACGGTTTTTCCGAAAATAATACCCCTTCCGCCCCGCGATCCTTTCATAACCCCGCCGCAGGGGGCATAGAATGGAGGGAAAACCTTAAAGGGAGAGTGGCAACATGGAAACGCAGAAAGAGACCTTTCGCGGATACGGGAAAGTAGGGGAGCTCGCCGCGCAGACGGCGGTCGAGTGCCGCTTCGGGCAGGAGGTGGAGACGGTGCTCTGCGTGCATTGCGCCGCCGCGCTCACGGGCGCCGAGGCGGGAAACGGCGAGGTGAAATACTACGGCAAGGCGCACTTTTCCGTCGTATACGAGGACGCGGAGAAGCGGGTATGCCGCGCGGAGAAGGGGGTCGAGTGGACGGCGCGCGCGTCTTGCGAGAGCTGTTTCCCCGCCCTCACGGCGCGGGCATGCGTCGCCGTGGAGAACACCTCCGTGCGGCGGGAGGGGGCGAGCGTGTTCGCCACCGCCCTCTTGGGCGCGGACATCGTCCTCTACGGCGAACAGACCTTTGAATATCTCACGGGGGGAGACCTCATCGTAAAGCGGGAGCCCGCGAAGGCGATCGTCGCCCACCTGTGCGGCGGGGCGGCGGAGACGGAGGACGAGTTTGAAACGGAGTACATCGGCGACATCCTCCTCCACGGCGAGAAGGTGCACCTCGCCTCGGTGAACTGCGAGACGGGCGTCTTGCGCGCGGAGGGGGAAGTGAGCCTCGGCATCCTCGCCCTCAAGGGAGAGGGGCTCGTTTCCTTCGAGCGGCTCGTGCCCTTCAACATCGAGATCCCCTGCGACTCCGCGGCGTTCGGCTGTGCCGCTTCCGCCCGCGTGAGCGTAGTGGACGCCGTCTTGCACGCCGAGGCGGACGAGGAAAAGGGCAAGTGCGCCGTGCATGCGGAGATCGCCCTCACGGCGGAGGGGTGCGTGTATGAGGAGGCGGAGATAGACGGCGTTGCGGACGCCTTCTCGGAGGAGTGTGCCGTCGCCCTCGCCTACACCGCCGCGGAGAGCGCGGG
>CANREU010000097.1 GCA_947629725.1 uncultured Clostridia bacterium | reverse complement strand
AGCGGAGAAGTTCCACCGTCTTTCCGAAGGAGGCGATAAATTCCTCCGTGGGCTCCGTCCCCTCTTTTCCGCCGCACACCGACTCTCTTTCGAGGTAGAGCGCGTGCCCGTAGGCGACGTAGCGGCCGATGTACTCCTCTTTCTCCTCGCCTTCGGGGTAGCCCGAAAGGTCGTCCTCATACTCGTGCGCGGAGATCACGCCCTCGGGGTAGAAAGTCGCCGAATAGGAGCCGCCGATGTAGGTCTCCCCGTCGATGAGGGTACCTCCGAGATCGGAGCTCTTATCGGTGAGACTGACGACCGAGTTGAAGTACTCGATCCCCGTGGGGAACGAGACCGTACAGAAAAAAATCATTACGGCAATCAGGATCGTCATCCCGACGAGAGAGACCGCCGCCTTCCACTTGCGCATTGTTTCCTCCTGTCTACCGATCAAGCGGGCTGTACCCGCGACAAATGCCAATCGGAAAATCTCACTCTACATTATATATAAAACGCGCCCGTCCGTCAAGCCGAAACGCGCGCATTTTTCTAATTTTTATGTGAATTTTCGCGCGACCGCCGCTCGGCGAGGGCGTGCATCCCGCATTCGATGCGCTTTTTCATCATCGCGCAAGTGAGGGGATAGGGTTCGTTGACATCCCCCGCATAGTGATAGTTGTTCGCGGCGCACCCGCCCGAGCAGATGAATTTCGCGAAACAGTCCCCGCACTTGTGGCGGGTGAACAGCGAATTTTCGGCGAATTTCGCGCGGAGAGCGGGGTCGATCTTCCCCTCGAACACGCTTCCCATCCTCCATGCGGCCTCCCCCGCGAACTGGTGGCAGGGGTAGATGTCGCCGTTCGGGACGACCGAGAAATACTCGTTCCCCGCCCCGCACGCCGAGACCTTCTTCTGAAGACAGGGCCCGCCCTCGAGGTCGATATTGAAGTGGAAGAAGTTGAAGCCGCGCCCCTCCGCTTCCCGCCTGATATATTCGTCGCAGAGCCGCTCGTATTCCTTTTCGATGACGGGGAGATGCTCCTCCCTTATCGCAAGGTCTGGAATATCGGTGACGACGGGCTCCATCGAGATGGAATCGAAGCCCTCGTCCGCGAGGAAGAGAACGTCCTTGGAAAAGTCGAGATTCTTCGCCGTGAAGGTCCCTCGCACGTAGTAGTGCTTGTCCCCCCGCGAGCGGACGAACTTCTTTATTTTTCCGATGACGGCGTCGAAACTGCCCTTGCCGTTCACCGTCTTGCGGACGGCGTCGTGCACTTCCTTGCGCCCGTCGAGGGAGAGGACGACGTTCTCCATCTCCTCGTTGAAAAACTTTACGGTCTCGTCGTCGAGGAGGAGCCCGTTGGTCGTCGTCGTGAAGAGGAATTTCTTCCCGAGCGCCGCCGCTCTCTCTTTGGCGTAGTACACCGTCTCCTTCACGACGCCGAGGTTCATGAGGGGCTCGCCGCCGAAGAAGTCCACCTCGAGCACTTTCCTCTTCCCGCTCTCGCGGAGGAGGAAGTCGATCGCCGCCTTCGCCGTATCGAGGCTCATCACCTCGCGCGCCGCGTGGTATGCCCCCTCGTCCGCAAAGCAATAGGCGCAGCGGAAGTTGCAATCGTGCGAGACGTGCAGGCAGAGCGCCTTGATCTCCGAGGATTTGAGGGGACGGGCGCTCGTTTCGGGGGCGCTGAGAAGGCCCTCTCTTTTGAGCGCCCCGATCTCGGAGAGCTCTTCCTCCGAGAGGGCGATGTTTTCCCCTTTTAAGTAGCGCGCCGTTCTTTCGTCGCACTCGTGCAGCGCGCCGCTCCCCGTATCATAAACGTAGAAATGTTCTCCGTATGTAAAAACGTGTATCATGTCCGTAACGATAGATGGGGAGCAGCGCAAAGCGCCGCTCCCCGCATGCCTGTTTCCGAATCCTTACTTCTGCTCTTCGATCTTCTGCTCTCTCGTGACGCGCTCGCAGGACTGGTTGCCGACCGTGCAGCTCGTCTTGCAGGCGGACTGGCAGGTGCTTCTGCACTCCCCGCATCCGACGACTTTCTTCTCCGCGGGCTTTGCAATCGTTTTGATCATGGTTTTCGTCTCCCGTCGTTTTTTTCTATTATACAACGCCGCGGCGGAATTTGCAAGCGTTTTTTCATTCTTTGCGCAATTTCGCGCCGAGAAGGGCTCCGCCGCCCCCGCAGAGGGCGCAGAGGAGAAGCTCGACCAAAAAGAGGGCGTCGAGATGGAAGCCGCCCCCGATCGCCGCGAAGAGGAGCATGGTGACGAGCGCGGAGAGCAGCCCCGCCGCCATCCCCTTGAAGAGGGCGCGCTCCCGCCGCACGAAGAGGAGGGAAAAGGCGAAGACGCCCGCCGCCTTGAGCGCCCAGTTCACGATGACGAGCACCGTGCGGGAGGGCGGGAAACTGCGGATGAACGCCGCCGCGATCGCAAGGGAAAAGAGGGAAAACGCCGTCGTCGCGAGGACCGCCTTGCCCGTCTCCCACGCCGCGCGCCCGAATGCCTTTTTGTCCATAAAAAACCTCCGCAACCCGTTTTTACAGGGTATGCGGAGGAATTTCCGTTTATGCCTTATTCCTTCTCTTCGGGCTTTTCCTCTGCCGCGGGCTCGGCGGGAGCTTCGGGCTCGGCGGACTCGGCGGGAGCTTCAGGCTCTGCGGGCTCGGTCTTCCCCGCCTGTTTCGCTTCCTTTTCCGCCTTCTTCTTTGCCTCGGCTTCTTCGCGGGCGATCTGGGTCGGCCCCTTCGCGTCCGTCTGCGCGATGAGCTCCTTGTCCATCTTCACATAGGACTTGCCCGACTTCTCGCTGCCCGTCTCGATGATGACGGTGTTGTCCTCGTCGCACACTTCGACGACGATGCCGCAGATGCCGCCCGCCGTCTTCACCTTATTGCCGGGCTGGATCGCCTCGATCTGCTCGACATATTCCTTCTGGCGCTGTTTGTTCTTTCTTCCCGAGAAGATGAACCAGATCGCGGCGCCCACGACGAGTACCGCCAAAAATCCGACGAGCAGATATTTCGTCCACTGGTTGCTATCGTTTGCGGCAGTGTCCGCTGCAGTTTCCAATAACGAATAAAACATAGTGATCTCCTTTCGGTCTTCGCCTACCATAATACCCTTTTCGGAAAAATTATGCAAGCGATTTGACCGTAAAATTTGCAAATCGGGAAAAAATCCGCTTTTTTCCGGTCATTTTTCGGCGGCGAGGTCCTGTTTTCTGTAAAATTCGCGCACAAAATCGCGCACGTATCCGCCGAGGATGCTCTCCCGGAGCCCCCGCATGAGGGAGTGGAGATAGGCGATGTTGTGCACGGAGAGGAGGATCGCGCCCGTCATCTCCCCCACGTTGACGAGGTGCCTCAAATACGCCTTCGTATAGTTACGGCAGCAGTAGCAGTTGCAGTCGGGATCGAGGGGAGAAAAGTCCTCCTTATACTTCCCGTTCCGCACGACGACCTTCCCCCGCGAGGTGAGCGCCGTGCCGTTGCGGGCGACGCGGGTCGCAAGGACGCAATCGAACATGTCGATGCCCCGCAGGACCCCCTCGACGAGACAGTCGGGCGAGCCCACCCCCATGAGATACCGCGGGACGTCCGTAGGGAGACGGGGCTGTAAAAAATCGAGCAGTTCGTACATGCGCGCCTTCGGCTCCCCCACCGAGAGCCCGCCGACCGCGATCCCGTGCTTCACGAAGGGAAGGCACCGCCCGAGGCTCTCCTCGCGCAGGTCCTCGTAAAAATTGCCCTGCACGATGGGAAAGAGGGCCTGTTCGGGGCGGTCGTGCACCGCATAGCACCGCTCGAACCAGCGCGCCGTGCGCTCCGTCGCCGCCTTTGCCTGCTCGTGGGTGTAGCCGTATTCCGAGCACTGGTCGAACGCCATGATGATGTCCGCGCCGAGGTTGTGCTCGATCTCCATCGCAAGTTCGGGCGTGAAGAGGTGCTTGCTCCCGTCCACATGGGAGGAGAACTTCACCCCCTCGTCGGTGATGTTATTGAGGGAGGAGAGGGAAAACACCTGAAAGCCGCCGCTGTCTGTGAGGATGGGCCTGTCCCAATTCATGAATTTGTGGAGCCCCCCCGCGCGGGCGACGAGCCCGTCCCCGGGGCGCATGCGGAGATGATAGGTGTTGGCAAGGAGGATCTGCGTGCCGATCTCTTTCAGACGGTCGGGCAGCACCCCCTTCACCGTCGCCTGTGTGCCGACGGGCATGTAAACGGGGGTCTCGATGTCCCCGTGCGGGGTGTGGAAGACGCCCGCCCGCGCCCCCGTTTCGGGGTCGGTCTTTTGCAGTTCAAAGGAAAAATATTCGTTGTTCATATTGGTTTATGATGGCTTATTGCTTTGCGCGGTTCCCCTCTCGGCGCCCCACACGGCTCTCCTCTCGGCACCCCGCAGTTCCGCTCTCGGCGCCCCCTTGAGGGGGAGCTCCGCCGTGCCTTTTACGGCGGTGAGGGGGTGTCATAAATATGGAACACCGTTTTGCACACCCCTTTTGCCGCGCAAAGGACGCGCGGCACTTTCAGCGCAAGGCGGACAGCAAGGTTAAGGACAGGTCACGCGCGCCGCTTATAGGAAAAAGCAGGAGCCTCTTTCTATGAACGGGCAAGACGAGGAGAGCGCGTAAGCGACAAAGGGAGCGTACTAAGAGGTACGTGACCGAGGAGCGCGCAAGTTCGACAAAGTATTGCGAAGTTCAGAGGAAAAGGCATGCGTCGCCGAAGGAGAAGAAACGGTATTCCTCTTTCACGGCGACGTCGTAGATGTGCAAGATCTCCTCCCGCGAGCAGAGGCAGGAGACGAGCATGAGGAGGGTGCTCTCGGGCAGGTGGAAGTTGGTGATGAGCGCGTCGACGCACTTCATCCGATAGGGCGGATAGAGGAAGATGCTCGTCTCGCCCGAGGAGGGCTCCACCGTGCCGTCGCCGCGGGCCGCCGTCTCGAGGGTGCGCACGCTCGTGGTGCCGACGGCAATGACCCGCCTTCCCTCCCGTTTTGCGGCGTTCACCGTTTCCGCCGCCTCGCGGGGGATCTCGTAGTACTCCGAGTGCATGACGTGTTTTTCGACGTCGTCCTCCTTCACGGGGCGGAAGGTACCGAGCCCCACATGGAGCAAGACCTCCGCGATTTCCACCCCCATTCCGCGAATTTCGTCTAAAAGGGCGCGGGTAAAGTGCAGCCCCGCGGTGGGCGCGGCGGCAGAGCCGTTCTCCCGCGAATACACCGTTTGGTAGCGCTCGGGGTCCTTCAGTTTCTCGTGGATGTAGGGCGGGAGCGGAGTGGTGCCCGCGCGGGAGAGCACGTCTTCAAAGGCGCCCTCATAGTGGAATTTTACGCGGCGCTCCCCCGTCTCCGTCGCCCCGAGGACCTCCGCCGAGAGCTCTTCGTTTACGGTGAGGCGCACCCCCGCCCTGCACTTTTTGCCGGGCTTTGCGAGGCACTCCCACTCGTCGAGCCCGAAGCGCTTCAGAAGGAGGAGCTCGACCTTGCCGCCCCTCTCCGTGTGCGCATAGAGACGGGCGGGCAGGACGCGGGTGCGGTTGAGAACGAGCACATCCCCCGCCTTCAAGTACTCCTTGATGTCGCGGAAGACGCGGTGCTCGATCGCCTTCGTATCGCGGTGGTAGACCAAAAGACGGGAGCTGTCGCGGGGCTCGGCGGGCGTCTGCGCGATGAGCCGCTCGGGAAGTTCATAGTAAAAATCGGATGTTTTCATGCTGTTGAAAGTTGTTGCGCTTGAGCCTCGCTCCGCCGTACCAATACGTCATGTCGAGTGGCCCCATAGATACGTCATGTTGAGCGTAGTCGAAACATGACCTTGTTAGTGGGACGACGCGCTTTTCCACCCCTCACCCTACCCTCCCCCCTCAAGTATAAGGGGGGAGGCAAGAGGAAAACGTACCATCTCGGCGCCCCCTCTTGGGGGGAGCTGTCACGCACGCCCTTTTCTCGGCGCCCCTTTGGGGGAGCTGTCACGGCTGCCCTTGCCGTGACTGAGGGGGTTCGGGCTCGACTGCAAACCCCTATCCCCCCTTCGGGGTACTTCCCCCAAAAGGGGGAAGCAAGAATGGGCCGAGTCAGGGGTACTTCAGCGCAAGGCATGCCTTCGGCACCCTCAAGGAGAAGGCAAGGGATCGGTCGCGGGGGCGAGAACACAAAATGAGGGGCGAAAACGCAATATGGAGGCGGAATTTATTCCTCGTCGAACACCGAGAGCTGCTTGCGGGCGGCCTCGGGGATCTTCAGTCCCAAGTGCTCGTAGCCGCCCTTGAGGCAGATGCGGCCGCGGGGGGTGCGGGCGATA
>CANREU010000096.1 GCA_947629725.1 uncultured Clostridia bacterium | reverse complement strand
AAAGGGCGGAACTTCCGAGAAAGGCCTACCCGCCTTCGGAGGGGAGGCTCCCCCGCTTGCGGGGGTGGTGGGGAGGAAAACGCACGATAGCGACAATCCCCATCCGTCACGGCAAAGCCGTGCCACCCTCCCCCTTGAAAAGGGGTAGGGCTAAAGGGAGGGGCACCAAGAAAAGCCCCCTCCGTGGGAGGGGGTGGGCGGCACACCTTTCCCTCATACCGAGGGCGTAGCCCGAGTGTATCTTAAAAGATTCGCTCGCCCTCTGCGAGGGCTCGGAATGAGGGAAGGGCGGGGCAAAGTGACGCGGTTAAAGGTAGGTCATAAAGGGCGGGCAAAGTGGCGCGGTTAAAAGGGGTATGGCAGAAAAGAGGTCACAACGAAGGCGTCTTGCGGGCGACGAGGGCGGAGCTCTTGCGGTAGTCCCTCGGAGAGAGGGAGAAGCGGGCGCGGAAGAGCTTGGAAAAATAGTTGTAATCGGGGAGCCCCGCGAGCTCGCAGACGCGGGTCACGGGCAGCGTCGTCTCCTTCAGGAGCTGTGCGGCACGGTTGAGACGCGCGCGCTGCACGTATTTTGCGGGCGTGTCCGAAAAGGCGTCTTTGCAGCAGGCGTACAGATCGACGCGGGAGAGGTGGAAGACGCGGCAGAGGGCGTCGACGGAGAGGTCGGAGGTCAAATTTTCCGACACATATTTGGCGATCTCCCCGCTCAGATTTTCCCCCGCTTCGATGAGGCGGTTGAGGTAGAGATAGCTCGCGCAGGCCTCCATGATCGCGGCGGCCGACTGCACGTTCTCCGCCTCCGTTTCCCCGATCTCCCCGTAGAGGGAGAGCAGTTTTTCGCCGTTCAGCCCGTATTCGCGCGCCCGCTCCGCGATGAGTGCGTCCCGCCGCCCCGTGCGCGATTGCCCGAAGGCGATGTAACCGATACACTTCCCCTGGTGGACGATGGGGGAGAAGCACTCCATCAGCCCCATGTGGCAGGAGTAGAGGCGCAGTTTGCCCGTGCGCTTGCAGATGTCCATCGCCATGCGGTCGGACCGCTCGCACGCCGCCTGCCCGCCCTCGGAGGAGCGCACATACTTGCAGAATTCGCAGAAGCGCTGGTCTTCGGGCACGCTGAAGCACTCCACGCCCTCGTCGTCGTAGATCGCGATCTTGATCCCCGTGAGTCTATAAAAATCTCGGAGCAGGGACATCAGTTTCAGTCTGTCGATTTTTAACATAGTAGTAATATGAAATACGATTTCACCATATTTATGTCCATATTGTACTATTTTTTGAACCGAAAGTCAAGTAAAATGAGAAAAAAGGGGAATTGAGGCGCACAGGGCGCAACGAATGTGATGAATTTTTTAAGTTTTGACATCGGAACGACGTGCTGCAAATGCCAGCTTTTCTCCGAGAACGGGGAGATCCTCGAATATCTCTCCGAGGAGCACGGGTTCTATTCGGAGGAGGGGGAGAAGTATGTCGATATAGAAGCCATCACCCGCAATGTTCTTGCCATGATCGGGAAGGTCGCGGAGCGGCACAGGGTGGACTCCGTCAGTTTTTCCTCCATCGGGGAATCCTTCGTGCTCCTCGACAAGGAGGGGAACATCCTCATAAAGCCCATGCTCTACACGGACAGGCGGGGCGGGGAGGAGGCCGCGGAGATCTCCGCGCGCTTCGGCGACGACTTCATCTTCCGCACGACGGGCGCTGCTCCGCACGCCATGTATTCGGTATCCAAACTGCTCTGGATCAAAAAGCACCGCCCCGAAGTGTATGCAAGGGCGGATAAACTTTTGCTCATCGAGGACTACCTCGGCTATCTTCTCACGGGGAAGCGGGTGATCGACTACTCCCTCGCCTCGCGCACGGGGGTGTTCGACATCGTGGAAAAGCGCTTTTCCGCGGAGCTCTGCGGCGCGCTCGGGATCGATGTGCGCCTGTTCTCCGAGCCGAAGAGGGCGGGGACGGTCGTGGGGGAGGTCATCCTCCGCGGGCTCGGCGGGTGTACGCTCGTGCTCGGCAGCCACGACCAGGTGTGTGCGGCGCTCGGCGCGGGCATCCTCGAGGCGGGGCAGGCGGTGGACGGCATGGGCACCGTGGAGTGCATCACCGCCGTGTACAGCGGCGCAAAGCACGACGCGGGCATGCGGGAGCAGGGGTATTGCTGCGTTCCCTATGCGATCGACGGGCTGTATTGCTCGTATATCGTCAACTATGCGGGCGGCTCCATCGTCAACTGGTTCAAAAATAAAATCTTACACGGCTACAAGGGCGGGGAGGAGAGCGCCTATGCCTATCTCGAAAAGGGAATGGGGGAGGGCCCCACGGGGCTCTACGTCCTGCCCTATTTCGCGGGCGCGGCGATCCCCTACAACGACGTCTCCGCGAAGGGCGCGATCGTCGGGCTCACCACGGCGACGACGGACAGCGAGATCTACCAGACGATCATGGAGGCCCTCTCCATGGAGATGAAGCTCGAGACGAAGCTCGCCGAGGCATACGGGATCTGCGTGAAGAGCGCGGTGGCGACGGGCGGCTGCGCCAACTCCGCGAAGTGGCTGCAGATCAAGGCGGACGTGCAGAACATTCCCTATGCGACCCTCCGTTCCTCGGAGGGCGGGCTGTGCGGCGGCGCCATTTTGCAGGCCGTGGCCATGAAGGGGGAGAGCTTTGCCTCGGCGGCGGAAACGTTCGTGCAGATCAAGGGAAGATACTCTCCCGACCGTCCCGAACGCTACGCCGAAAAATATGAGAAGTATGTTGGGATCTACAATAAAATAAAGGAGTTGTTTTAGGATGAAATTTGCACTGTTTTTCGGGAACCGCGGCTTTATGCCGGGCGAGCTCATCACGGGCGCGCGAAAGGAGATGATCGAGGCGGTCGAGAGGGCGGGGTATGAATACATCGCCCTGGACGAAAACCTCACCCGCTTCGGCGCGATCGAAACGCGCGACGAGGGCAAACTGTATCACGATTGGCTCAAATCGCACGAGGGCGAGTATGACGGCGTCATCCTGTGCATGCCCATCTTCATCGACGAGAACGGCGCGGTCGCTGCCCTTCAGGATGCGGGCGTCCCCATTCTCATGCAGGCCTATCCCGACGAGATCGGCAAGATGGACTTCAAACACCGCCGCGACGCCTTCTGCGGGAAATTCTCCGTGACGGACGTGTTCTATCAATACAAGATCCCGTTCACGATGATGAAACCGCACGTCGTCCATCCGCTCTCCGAGGCGTTCGCGCAGAATCTCAAGGACTTTGCCGCGATCTGCCGCGTCGTAAAGGGGATGAAGCGGTTCAACGTCGGCTGCCTCGGCGCCCGCACGACGGCGTTCAAGACGGTGCGTTTCGACGAGGTGACCTTGCAGCGCTACGGCATCAACGTGGAGAGCTTCGACCTCTCCGAACTCATCGACTTCGTCAACAAGAAGAAGGACGGGGACAAGGAGGTGCTCGCGCGGCTCGAGCGCTTGAGAAACTACGCCGACTTCGGCAAGACCCCCGAAAAGAACCAACTCACCCTCGCCAAGATGTCCGTCGTCCTCGACGAATATATCGAGGCCTATCACCTCGACGCACTCACCGTGCGCTGCTGGAACGAGCTCGAGACCATCCTGCGCGTGTGCCCGTGCGTGCTCGTCTCCGAACTCAACGAGAGGGGGATCGCCTGCTCCTGCGAGATCGACCTCACGAGCGCGATCACCATGCGCGCAATGGCGCTTGCGAGCGGGCAGCCCGCGGCATGTCTCGACTGGAACAACAACTACGGGGACGACGAGAACAAGGTCATCCTCTTCCACTGCGGCCCCGTGGCGCGGAGCCTCCTCACAGGCAAGGGCACCGTCATCGAACACAAGATGTTCGCAAAGGGGGACCCCGGCTCGGGCTGGGGCTCCAACGAGGGGCGCATCAAGGCGATGGATATTACTTATTCCAACGGCTTCACCGAGGACGGGAAGTTCAAGATGTATGCGGACGAAGGGCGCATCACCGCCGATCCCATCGAGAAGGAATACTTCGGGAGCGCGGGCGTCGTCGAGATCCCCGACTTGCAGAATAAACTCATCCGCCTCGCGAAGGGCGGGTTCAAACACCACACCACGGTGGGCGTCGGGCACATGAAAGACGTCCTCGAGGAGGCGCTCGGCAACTATCTCGGCTACGAGATCGTACAGATCGGAGGATAAGAAGATGATCGCAAGTTTGAAAGAGACGATAGGAATTGCCAAAAAGACGGGCGGCGCCTGCGCGGCGTTCAACACGCCCAACCTCGAAAACCTGTTTGCCGCCCTCGACGCGGCGCAGGAGCTCGATGTCCCGCTCATTCTCTCGCATGCCCAGCTGCACGAAGAATATGCCCCGCTCGACCGCATCGGCCGCGTGATGCGCACACTCGCGGAGAGCGCGGCTATCCCCGTATGCCTCCATCTCGACCACGGCGAAGACGAGGAATACTGCAAGCGGGCGATCGGCCTCGGATTCAATTCCGTCATGATCGACTATTCCGCCCTTCCCTACGAGGAGAACATGGAGGGGACGCGCCGCATGACGGAGTATGCGCACCGCAACGGCGTGCAGGTCGAGGCGGAACTCGGCAGGCTCCCGCAGCGCGAAGGGGGAGGGGAGGCAGAACCCCGTCCCGAAGATCTGTACACCGACCCCGCCCTCGTGCCGGGATTCCTCGCAGAGACGGGCGTAGACGCCCTCGCGATCGCGTTCGGCACGGCGCACGGCATCTATAAAACGGAGCCTCACCTCGATTTCGGCGTCATCTCCAAGATCCGCGCCCTCACCGACGTGCCCCTCGTGATGCACGGCGGGAGCGGCGTCTCCCATGAGGATTACCGCAAGGCGATCGCATGCGGGATCGGCAAGATCAACTACTACACTTATATGTCCTACGCGGGCTACGCGGCCGCGGCAGACTACGTGAAGCGCACGCCCGCCGACTTCTACCACAACCTCGCGGCAACCGCCCAGAGCGCCATGAAGAAGGACTTCCTCGCAACACTGCGCGTCTTTTCGGGGAAGGAATAACGAACATCCGCCGCGCCGTCCACCCCCTATGCGGCGCGGAACAACAAAAAAGAGAGCCTCGGCTCTCTTTTTTATTTTTGCCGACGCCCGCCCTCGGCTTCTCCTCGAGGAGAAGTGCTCCAAACCGCGCCCTCCCCCTACGACCAACCGATCTTGCTTCCCCCTTTTGGGGGAAGTACCCCGAAGGGGGGATAGGGGTTTGCAGTTACACCGAATCCCCTCACTTCCGCATAAATGCGGAAGAGCTCCCCCAAGAGGGGGAGCCGAGAGCCTCGTTTTCCGTTTCCGCACATCCGAACCGTGCCCTCGCCCTCCTTTGGGGGCGAGGGGGTACTTCGTCGCTATGCTCCTTGTGTCGCCCTTCGATAGCAATCATAGCTTGCGGGCGATAGGGGTGAGGGTCCGCCCATGAGATTGCGAATAGCCCCTCATTCGTCCCCCGCGGGGACACCTTCCCCCCGAAGGGGGAAGGCTTGTACCGCGTAAAACCTCCTCCCTCATGTTGGGGGGTGGGCGAGAAAAATGCAAAACTTCGCCTCTACTTTTAGGGATAGAAAACCATTTGCCGAGAAAATCAACCGAATTTTTTACAATACCAAACTACTGCCGACCACTTTATAAAAATCGTTTTCAAAGCAGCTCTTCTTAACAAAGCAAAAAATCCGCAACTTTTGGGATAGACTTCCATTTTGTGCCCGAAACCGCCAATTTTTCTTTTGTCTCACACCACAAACAACCACTTGTGCGATTCTCAAAGTGGTTTCCATTTTTCTGCTTTGTACGCTCTCACTACCGTGCCCTCCCCCTACGTGAGGGGGAGGGGCAGGGGTGAGGGTTCGCCCACGAATTTCCGCGCCCCCCTCACTTCCGCATAATTGCGGAAGAGCTCCCCCAAGAGGGGGCGCCGAGAAGGGGGGTACTCCCGACGGGAATACTTCGCGTTAGGGTGGTGCGGTTTGGAGGGGGGAACGGAACGCTCGTGCCGCCTGCGGCGGGGCGAACCCGATGGGTACGAGCGACACCGAAAGACCAAAAGAGAGGCAGGCCAAAGCCTGTCTCTCTTTTGGTACTCCCGACGGGAATACTTCGCGTTAGGGTGGTGCGGTTTGGAGGGGGGAACGGAACGCTCGTGCCGCCTGCGGCGGGGCGAACCCGATGGGTACGAGCGACACCGAAAGACCAAAAGAGAGGCAGGCCAAAGCCTGTCTCTCTTTTGGTACTCCCGACGGGAATACTTCGCGTTAGGGTGGTGCGGTTTGGAGGGGGGAACGGAACGCTCGTGCCGCCTGCGG
>CANREU010000095.1 GCA_947629725.1 uncultured Clostridia bacterium | reverse complement strand
CCGTCCGCGTCCACCTTTGTGACGAGCGCCTCCGTGCAATAGGGAAGGAGCAGGCGATACACGCTCGCCCCGCCGATGACGAACACGTCGTCCGCGGGGTATTTTTCGATCTCTTTGAAGAGCTCGGGAAGGGTGCGGACGGTCGTCACCCCCTCCCCCATGTCCTCGGGGCAGAGCACGATGTTCGTGCGGTTTTTGAGGGGCTTGCCTTCGGGGAAGGAGAGCAAAGTTTTCGACCCCATCACCACGATTTTGCCCTTTGTGGTCTCGCGGAAGAACTTCATGTCCTTCGGAAGGGAGAACATGAGACCGTTGTTTTTTCCGATGCCCCAGCGGGCGTCTGCGTGAAAAATGGCTTTCATAATATTCCTTTTTGATTGGGGGACGACGGCCGTTTCCTTGCCCACCCCTTGAGGGGTGGGTGCCCGCAGGGGCGGAAGGGGTGTTCGCGTAACAACACCCCCTCACCGCCGTAAAAAACACGGCGGAGCTCCCCCTCGAGGGGGCGCCGAGAAGGAGCGGGGTGGGCACGGTAGTCGGGCGCCGAGAGGCAGCGGGGTGGGCACGGTAGTCGGGCGCCGAGAAGGAGCGGGGCGGGCGCGGTAGTCGGGGCGCCGAGAAGGAGCGGGGAGGTCAGATCGCCACGGGGATCTTCGCGGCGAGCGGGTGGAACTCGTAGTTATCGAGCTTGAAGCTATCCACCGTGAAGTCGTAAAAATTCTTCACATCGGGGTCCACGATGAGTTTGGGCGCGGGCAGCGGGTCGTTCTCTATCACTTCCTTCACGATGGGAATGTGGCGATCGTAGAGGTGGGCGTCGGCGATGACGTGCACGAGCTCCCCCGCCTTCAGCCCCGAGACCTGTGCAAACATGATGAGGAGCACTGCGTACTGCACCACGTTCCAATTGTTCGCGGTGAGCATGTCCTGCGAGCGCTGGTTGAGGATGCCGTTCAGGGTGTCCCCCGAGACATTGAAGGTCATGGAGTAGGCGCAAGGGTAGAGGTGCATGGCGTGCAGGTCCTCAAAGTTGAAAATATTCGTTAGGATGCGGCGGGAGGCGGGATTGTGCTTCAAGTCGTAGAGGACGCGGTCGACCTGATCGAACTCCCCCTCCTTATACTTGTGCTTCACGCCGAGTTGATAGCCGTATGCTTTCCCGATGCTCCCCTCTTCGTCCGCCCAGCTGTCCCAGATGTGGGAATGGAGGTCGCGCACGTTGTTGCTCTTCTTCTGCCAAATCCACAAAATTTCGTCGATACAGCTCTTGAAAGCTGTGCGGCGGAGGGTGAGGATGGGGAACTCCTCCTGCAGGTTGTAGCGGTTGACAATGCCGAATTTTTTTACGGTGTGGGCGGGGACGCCGTCCTCCCAATGGGGACGGACCTCGAGCTCGGTATCCCACACGCCGTTTTGCAGAATGTCCTTGCAGTTTACAATAAAAATTTCATCCGCCCGACTCATACTCTTACTCCTTTTGTTTGTTAGATAAATGTAAATTTGATGTGTTTATATTCGTCGCCGAAAATGTTTTTGAGGTCTTCCTCCTTGAACCGATTGGAAATAGTGACGGACTTAAGTTTAGAGCACCGCACGAACGCCCCATTCCCAATCGAAGTCACGCTGTTTGGAATGGCAATACTCATGAGCTTGCTGCAATCACTGAACGCCACATCATCAATCGACGTCACGCCGTTCGGGATGACCATATTTGTGAGTCCCCTGCAATTACTAAACGCCCCTCTCCCGATCGAAATCACACTGTCTGGAATCGTGATACTCGTCATTCCAATGCAACCACTAAATGCCCATGCTCCAATCGAGGTCACGCCTTTTGGAATTGTGATACCAGTCAAATCGATACAGCCATCGAATGCACAAGTTCCTATCGAAGTCACGCCATTAGGGATGATAACATTCGTGAGTCCTCTGCAACCTTGAAACGCACGCTCTCCAATTGAAGCCACACCGTTGGGAACAACGACCTCGCCGCCGAACCCTTTATATTGTTTAAGTACGCCGTTCTCAATTTCAAATTGTGCCAAGTAGGAAGGTAGCTCTACCAGTTTGCGACGCTTCCGCGCCTCTTCTTCCATCATTTGGCGGGCGGCTTCCTCGCGCGCCTTTTCTTCGGCGGCAAGGCGGGCTTCTTCCTCACGCCGTTTCTGCTCTTCCCATGCTTTTTTCTCTGCGGCAAGGCGAGCTTCTTCCTTCTCCAGCTGTTTTGTCATCGCAAGAAGTTGCGTGGGAGATAAATTCGCGGGGGTAGCGGCCGTTGCACGTTCCTGCTGCATTTGCGCAAGTTGTTTTTTAAGTTCGGCGAGTTCCTTGTCCCTCTCCTCTTCTTCCCGCTGTTTCCGCGCTTCTTCCTCTTCTCTCTTTTTCTTCGCTTCTGGGGTGTGGATTTTTACGAACTCCCCGATACGGGTGTAGGCGTCGGGCTTGGAAAGGTCGATGCCCTGCACCTTTTTCCCGCTCGGAAGTTTCTCTATGGGCTTGCCCGAAAAGACGAACGTGAGCGCGTCCCGCTCTTTCTCCTCGTTCGCGAGCATGTGTAAAAACCGCATATATTCGTTCTTCACCCACTTGGTCTGCAAGTACTCTTCATTGGAACAAACGATAAGCATGCACTCCGAGGTGTAGAGGGCATAGAGAATAAGCGCTTCGTAGTCGGAGCCTGTCCGCCCCTTCATCTCCCGCTCGGAGAAAAACGGCTTATAGCCCTCGTCCTTCAAGTAATAATAGATGTCGTTCGCGCGGTCGTAGTCCGCCGTTTTCCCGCCCCCATCCGTCACTTTTACGCACAAAAAGCAGTCGTAATCGAGGCCCTTGCGCTGCAATTCGTAAAACTCTTCCTTGACCTCGTCGATCTCCCTTCCCCGCTTTCTGTACTCCCTTCTCTGCTCGTCCGTGGCGAGTTCCAATGCGCGGCGGAAATTCTTGTCGTCCGAAAAGACTTTCTCGGAGATCTCATGGCAAATGGGCTGTAGGCGCTCGTTGACCTCGTCCTTTAAGTACTGTACCTTAAACGCGGCGAGCGCCATGCCGAAATAGGCCTCGGGTTCTTTCTCGTCCAGCTCCGCAGCCTTTGCGTATGCCGTGTACGCCTCATCGAACTTGCAGGTGTCTAAATCGTGCTCCCCCATGCGGAGGAAAGAGAGCGCGGCGGGAGAGACGTCCTTCTTCGGCAAGGTCTGCACATTTCCGCAATGGACGCAGCGCACAACGCTCCCCACCGCTTCCTGTAATGTAAGCGGCGCCGTGCAATATTTGCAAATAAATTCCCCGTCCATTTTTCCTCCTGTGTGTTACGGATTTTCCGTCGCGCACTTTAAGCGCGCACGCGTCTCCTCTTCGCCCAAAATCTGCATAATCGTATAAAGGTCGGGAGTGTTCGCCCTGCCCGTCGTCGCAATGCGCAAGATCTCGGCGACGTCGGCAACGCTCCCCTTATAGCTCTCGGGGGAGGCCTTGTAGTCCCGCATCTCGGCGGCATAGCCGTGCGCTGCCGCGACCTCCTTCACCTTTCCGAACCAAGCCTGCGAGTCGTCCGCGGGAGAATAGCTTTGAAGGAAATCGCGGAGGACGGCGCAGACCGTCTCCCTTTCGGCGCGGTACTCCTCGTGCGCTTCGGGTCTCTCAAAGAAATACCTTATGAACTCCATCGCCTGCGAGGCGGTCGTGAAGTCTTTCCGTCTCTTCTTGCCGCCCACCCCCATGCAGAGGGTGAGGACGCGGAGCATCTTCTCCTCGTCCGCAAAATAGTTTTTCTGCGCCGAGGTACCGAACTCCGCCGCCCAGTCTTTGAGGAATACAAGCATTGCCTTCTCGTCGAGGAGGGCGAGCTCGTTCTTGGAGATGTCGTTGAGTTTATCGAGGTCGAAGAGGGCGCCGCTCTTCGACATCTTCTCCACCTTAAAGGGGAACTCGTTGAGGTCCGCCGCGGGGTTTTTCAGGTACCACTCCTCGAAATTGGAGTTGAGGAGGGTGAGCATGTAGACTTTCACGGCGCGGGGGTAGTATCCCTCCTTCCTGTAGAACTCGAGGGAGAGCTCGGGGTCTTTGCGCTTTGAAAGTTTTCGGCGGGTCTCGCCGTCCTGCTTCATGAGGGAGCAGTTGTGCCCGTAGCGGGGACGGCGGAAACCGAGCGCATCAAAGAGTTCCACGTGGATGGGGAGGGAGGCGAGCCACTCCTCCCCGCGGATGACGAGGGTCGTGCGCATGAAGTGGTCGTCGATCGCGTGGGCGAAGTGGTAGGTGGGGATGCCGTCCGACTTTAAGATGACGACGTCCTGATCGTTCTCGGTGACGGTGATCTCCCCCTTCACCGCGTCGCGGAGCTTCAATTTGTTCTCGGGGTTTCCGAGGGAGCGAAGGCGGATGACGAAGGGCTTGCCCGCGTCGAGGTTGCGGTAAATTTCCTCCTCGGAGAGGTTACGGCAGCGGGCGTACTTCCCGTAGTAGCCCGTGATCTCCTTCTTTGCCGTCTGCTCCTCGCGGAGGGCGGAGAGCTCCTCCTCCGTGCAGAAGCAGGGGTACGCTCTCCCCTCGGCGATGAGTTTCTTCGCGAACGCCCTGTAAATTTCGGCGCGCTGCCGCTGGTACCACGGGGCGTAGGTCTCATCCCCGCCGATCTCCGCGCCCTCGTCGAATTTGATGTCGAAGTATTTGAGGGCGCCTATGACCGCCTCGACCGCGCCGTCCACCTTGCGCTTTAAGTCGGTATCTTCGATCCGGAGGTATAAAACGCCCCCGCTCCTATGGGCGACGCGCTCGTTTGCGATCGCCGCAAAGAGGTTGCCGAGGTGGATAAATCCCGTGGGAGAGGGCGCGAGCCGCGTGACCTCCGCCCCTGCGGGAAGGGCGCGAGGGGGGTATTTCTCCTCATAAAATTCGGGCGTAGGATAGTCGCCCGGGAGCAAGCGCTCCGCAAGTTTTCGATAGTCCATATCACTCCTTTCTCCCAAAGGGAGATTCCTGCATGAGTTCCGTAAAATAGCCGCTCGCCGAGACGGGTTCCCCGCCCGCGAGGAGGTGAAAGCAGTCTCCCACTCTCTCGGCGCGGAAGTACGCCTCGTCCCCCCGCCTCTCCTCCGTATTCAAGACGGTGACGGAGGTCGGCGCCAAATAAAGACCGTGAAGAAGGGGCTCGGCGGGGATGTTGAGAAGATGAGAGAGCATCATCATCGAGACGCCGAAGTGGCAGAAGAGGACGGCCGTCTTCTTTGAAGGGTGTACGGCGCGGTAGTACCTCCCCGTTCTCTCGTAGCCGTAACGGGCAAGGAGCCCGTCGAGGGAGGCGCAAAGGGCCGCATACTTCTCCCGCGCGGCGGGGATGAGACGGAGCCAATCCTGCCCGCGGAAGTTCTCGTCGTCTTTCGTCCAATCGGCGGGGAGAAAGTCCCACGGGATCCTGTCCCACCCCTTCTCGTCCTTTTCGGGGAGGAGAAATTCCTGCGCCCAATCGAGGACCTCCGCGCGCTTTTTCCACTTTTTGAGACAAAACTCCGCCGTCTCCCGCGCCCTGCCGAGGGGAGAGACGTACACGTCGTCCACTTTCCAATCTGCCGCGCGCTCCGAAAGGAGCGATGCCTCCCTCTTCCCCTTTTCGGTGAGAGCGTCGCGCTCGTAGTCGGGGTCGCCGTGGCGGATGAGAAGGAGCCTCACGGCTTTTTCTCCCCGAAGGAGACGCGGATCTTCGGCGCGTCGGACTTCTCCAAATTCACGGGCGGCTCCTCATAGAGGCTCTCCCCGCCCGCATAGAGGTGTTCGGAGGACCAGATGCGGACGGGATCGAACGTTTCCTTCTTCACGAGCTCGCAAAAAGACGCGGGCTCGGAGGAAAATTCGAGAAAGCTCTCCTCCGCCGTGCCGCAGAGGCAGGACGCGATCGCGGCCCCGCCGCCGAAGGTGCAGAAGAAGGCGAGGGCCTCCTCCCCGCCGTATTGCGCGAGGAGGGAGGAAAGGGCGGCGCGGAGCGCCCCGTATGCCTCGGGGGGAAAGGGATTTTCCGCGCGGACGGGGAACCCAACGGGGTAGAAATCTCCGCGGTTTTCCCTCTCCAAAGAGAGGGAAAGAGGCTGTAATTCCCGAAGGACGGAAACTTCTTTCCCCCATTTGCGGGCGCAGATCTCCGCCGTCTCCCGCGTGTACCCCTCGGGTCCGCAGACGAGGACGGACGAGGCGATCTCCTCCGAAAGGAGAGCCGCCTGCCTTTTGCCCCGCGCGGTGAGCCCGTCGCGCAAGGTCTCCCGCTCGGCGCTTCTAACGATATATACTTTCATATCAGCTCCAATGTCTCGGGAGAGAGCTCCGCGAGGCCGTTCTCAACGTCGTGCACGAGGGCGACTGCCCGCGCGAGGAGGGGGCACTCCATTCCCCTCTTCTTCCCC
>CANREU010000094.1 GCA_947629725.1 uncultured Clostridia bacterium | reverse complement strand
CGAAACATGACCGCATGATGAGATTCCTCACGTCCGTTCGGAATGACGTAGTAGGACGGTTCGGAACGAAGAAGAGAGGCGTGCGCCTCTCTTCTTCGTTTGCCTTGCTCCCCCCCAATCAAAAAACCCCGCTATGTGCGGGGTTTTATCCTTCAATAATCCGAGCGGCCCAGAAGATAGTCCGCCGAAACGTCGAAAATGTTCGCGATCTTTACGAGGTTCTCGAGGGTCGGCTCGCTTGTGCCGTTTTCGTAGCGGATATAGGAGGGCTGCGAAATGCCGATTTTTTCCGCCATTTGCCGCTGGGTGTAGCGATACAGCCCCCGCAGTTCCTTCAACCGTTCACAAAAAATTTGCATCATCTTATTGACAATTATAGCCATTTGCTATATAATGATAAAACTTGATAGCAGTTTGCTATCAAAATTACGAAAGAGGGCAGGGCAAATGGCGAAGAACGAGAGCCTTCACAAGGCGCGGGAAGCGAAGCAGGACGAATACTACACACAAATTTCCGACATCGAACGGGAGCTTGCCCATTATGAGGAGCACTTCTGCGATAAGATCGTCTTTTGCAATTGCGACGACCCCGCGTACAGCAACTTCTGGCGGTACTTTCAATTAAAGTTCTATCAACTCGGCCTCAAAAAACTCGTCTCCACGCATTACGACCCGCATTCCCCGAGCTACAAGATGGAGATCGTGCGCAAGGAAAAGGGGGAGCAGATCGGCATTCCCGACTATGTGAAGACGCCGTTAAAGGGAAACGGCGACTTTCGCAGCGAGGAGTGCATCGAAATTTTGAAAGAAGCGGACATCGTCGTCACCAACCCGCCCTTCTCCCTTTTCCGCGAATACCTCGCCGAGCTTATGGAGTACGAAAAGAAGTTCGTCATCATCTCCAATCTCAATACGGTCACCTATAAAGAAGTTTTCCCGCTTCTCAAAAACAACCGCATTTGGCTCGGTTACAAGAGCGGGGCGCAGAGCTTTGCGGTCCCCGATTCCGTCGAACGGAACAATACCTATTACATAGACGGGCAGAAGTACGCAAAATTCGGAAACATTTGCTGGTTCACAAACCTCGATATCCCCAAGCGCCACGAGGAGTTGGTGTTGGTCAAACAATATTGCGGGCATGAAGAGGATTATCCGAAGTACGATAACTACGACGCAATCGAAGTCGGAAAACTTTCGGATATTCCCTGCGACTACGGCGGCGTGATGGGCGTCCCCATTACATTTCTCGATAGATACAGCCCCGAACAATTTGAGATTTTGGGGATCGATAGATATATTGAAGATAATCCCAATTACGGTAGGAGATTTACGATTGGCGGAAAGGAAATTTATGCAAGGATCCTTATTCGTCGTAAAGCATAACAAAGGAGGAAAAAATGAAAATCGAATTGCACAAGATCTCCGTGCGAAAAGTGTATGAGGGGTACAAAAACAGCGACGAGGAGGGGGTCGTGGGCTACGGCGGGAAACTCAATATCCGCCCCAAATACCAGCGCGAATTTGTCTATAAGGACAGGCAGCGGGACGCCGTCATCGATACCGTCCGCAAAAATTTCCCCCTCAACGTCATGTATTGGGTGGTGAACGGGGAGGGCTACGAGGTCCTCGACGGGCAGCAGCGCACCCTCTCCCTCTGCGAGTATGTCAAGGGGAAGTTCTCCATTGACTACAAGTACTTCTTCAACCTCGAAAAGGAGGAGCAGGAGCAGATTTTGGACTACGAACTCATGGTCTACTTTTGCGAGGGGACGGACAGGGAAAAGCTCGATTGGTTCCGCATCGTGAACATTGCGGGGGAGAAACTCACCGACCAGGAACTCCGCAACGCCGTATATGCGGGGCCGTGGCTCTCGGACGCGAAGAGGTATTTCAGCAAGACCAACTGCCCCGCGAAGACGGTGGGGGAGACCTACATGAATGGGAGCCCCATCCGTCAGGAATATTTGGAGCGGGTGCTCTCGTGGATCGCGGAGGGGAAGATCGAGGACTACATGTCCAAACACCAATTCGCCCCCAATGCAAACGAACTTTGGCTCTATTATACCAACGTCGTGAACTGGGCGAAGGTGCTCTTCCCCGAGAGCAGGGCGCGGCGGGAGATGAAGGACGTGCCGTGGGGACTTCTCTATGATCGGTATCATGAAAATGCTTACGACGCCGCGGCGCTCGAAGAGCGGGTCGTAAAACTCATGGCGGACGACGACGTGACGAACAAGAAGGGAATTTACGAGTACCTCTTCGACGGCGAGGAGAAGCATTTGAACATCCGCGCCTTCGGGCAGGGAATGAAGAGGGGCGCCTACGAGCGGCAGGGCGGCGTGTGTGCGCGTTGCGGAAAGCATTTCGCTTTGGAGGAGATGGAGGCCGACCATATCACGCCGTGGCATTTGGGCGGAAGGACGGCGGCCGAAAATTGCCAGATGCTCTGCAAGGCGTGCAACCGTACCAAATCGGGGAAGTAACCGCTGATCGCCCCTCTTGTGTGCGAGAGGCGGGGCGCGTGGCGGCAACACCTGCCCCCCCGTGGGAGGGGGGTGGGCAGCACACGATATTCCGCCACCTCGCTATCCCGATTTGCAATAAAACACGTCACCCTGAGCGAAGTCGAAGGGTGACCTTATTATAACATGGTCATGTTTCGACTGCGCTCAACATGACGTATTTGTATGTCTTTCGCGTAATAGAACCTCCCCCCCTCATTTGAGGCGGTGCGGGGCGGCGCTCTTTCTCTTGCCTCCCCCCTTATACTTGAGGGGGGAGGGTACTTCGTCGCTTTGCTCCTCGTGTCGCCCTTCGATAACATTCATAGCGTGCGGGCGATAGGGGGGGAAGACCCGCCCCCTCCGTGGGAGGGGGGTAGGGGGGGTGGGGCGGCGAAAGAGCACATCGTCTCGCCCCGCTATAAAAATACGTCATGTTGAGCTTGTCGAAACATGACCGCATGATGAGATTCCTCACGTCCGTTCGGAATGACGTAGTAGGACGGTTCGGAACAAAGAAGAGAGGCGTGCGCCTCTCTTCTTCGTTTGCCTTGCTCCCCCAGTCAAAAAGCCCCGCGAGGTGCGGGGCTTTGCGGATCATTTGGGCGTTTCGCGTGAGGCGGGGCGGTAGGGCACGCCGTCCGCGTAGTGCGCCTCGTAGCGGGCGCGCTTTTTGCGGTATTGCTTCCATGCCCACTTTTGTATGCGGTACGTTCTCATTTGTTCGTCGTAGTGTTCTTCGTATGCTTTACACGCTGTGTAATAGCGCATCACGCGCGCAGAGTCTTTCATGGGCTTTTTTGTGCCGAAAAGAAAGAGCGTCAGTTTTTTCCCGCGCACGAGGACGACGATCGAAAAGACGAAAGCGGCGGTGCAGATAAGAAATGCGATTGTGAAGGGAAGGGCAGAAGCGAAGATCGTTTGCGTAAGGAACCCATGCTCTATGACCGATTTTATATTATAAAATAGCCTAACCCACTCTCTGAAGGTGAACCAAAACATAACAAGCATTTCCAACCCGTCGAAGACCGTCAGCGTGATCAGTGCACCCCGCTTGCTGAACACGTTTTCGGGGTGCCAGCCCTTCGGCTTTTTTATCGAACAGAGAAGTCCGATGAGACCGCCGATCGCAAGGAAAGGAAAGAAAAATCCGACGAGACAAAGTGCGAGCCGCTTGTTTCGGATATAGCGGTTGACTTTCTTCCGCAGCGTGTCCGTCTCTTCGACGACGGTGGGGAGGGCGGGCTTTTCGGGTTTTTCCGGCCGCCCGCCTTTCGGCGCTACGGGCGCGTTCAATCCGTTGCGTACTGTCTGTTTGTCCTCTTCGATTTTCATCCATACGGCGGGAAACCACTGTTTTTCAAAACCTATGCAAAGGTGTATCCCCGCAGAGAGAAGGAGAAAGATGAGGGAGAACACGAGGATGCAGATGGGCGCGGCTCCCGGCTCGGTGAGAAGAGACTTCGTCTTTGCGCAGAGGACGCAACCGAAGACGAATTGCACGAAATAGAGCGCATAGGCGGCGCACTCCATGACGGTGACGACCCGTAAATTCCCCCTGTATATCTTTTTTACGCGAAGGCGGAGATCGAGACGGAACAAGACCAAGAGGAGCGCATATGCGAGAGAGACCGACGCCAGCACGATGAGGGCGACGCAGACGCCCGGAATGGACGCCAAATCTTCGATCTCGATCTTTCCGAGCTGCCCCGCCGTGTTGTAGATGCTCCCGAAGAGGGGCATGGGACCGCCCGTGAGAGAGCCTAAATAGGAGAGCAGCACGGCGGCGGAGAACAGGGCGAAGAGTACGGAAAAGCAATAGGGGAGAAGTTTAAGCAGGAAGACGAGGAAGGGATAGGGGCCGCGGGGCTCCTCTCTTTTTTGCGGTTTTTCCTGTTTCGCCGCCGTCTCTTCCCGCGCGGGAGCGGGCTCTTGTGCGGGAATTTCCGCCGCTTGCGGCCCGAAAAGCGCGGACGGTTTGAAGGAGTACCCGCATTCGGTGCAGAATTTTGCGCCGTTGCGGACGGGCGTGCCGCACTTCGGGCAGGTTTCGGGCGGTGCGGGGGAACCGCATTCGGGGCAGAATTTTCCTTCAAACTCTGTCCCACAATTCAGACATTTGCGCATAGATGCCTCCGATCGTAAGAATAGTTGTATTATATAGACAATAATTGTCTATGTCAAATGATTTAGATGATTTTCGTCTAAAATTTTCTTATGAAGATCTTGTTTTCGGACAGGCTCCGCGATCTGAGATCGGAGCGGGGGCTCAACCAGAGCGAGCTCGCGAAGGAGCTCGGCACGACGCAGAGGAGGGTCTCCTATTGGGAGACGGGCAAGGTGGAGCCCGACCTCGTTTCGCTCTGCAAACTTGCGGAGTACTTCGGCGTCTCCCTTGATTTTCTCGTAGGGCTCAAAGACTATTGACCGTCCGAAAAATTTTCGGGCGGTCTTTGTTGAAATGCTTTGAAAACTTGACATTCCCCCGCGAAACCGTTAAAATAAGAGAAAAAACGCACAAAGGTATCGCTATGTCATTCAGAACTCATAATTGCGGCGAATTGCGCAAAGAGGACGTCGGGAAAAAGGTCACGGTCGCGGGCTGGCTCGATTCGAAGCGCGACAAGGGCGGGCTGCTCTTCGCGGTGCTCCGCGACTACTACGGGGTGACGCAGGTCGTCTGCTCGGAGGAGCCCCTTCTCTCGCAGCTGCGCGAAATTCCCACCGAGTCCACCGTTGCGGTGACGGGCACGGTCGCGCTCCGTTCCGCCCCCAACGAAAAGCTCCCCACGGGTCTCATCGAGATCGTCACCGAAAAGGCGGAGATCTTGGGGCGGCGGGTGACGCAGGCCCTTCCCTTCGAGGTCAACCGCTCCACGGAGGCGGGGGAGGACGCCCGCCTCAAATACCGCTTCCTCGACCTTAGAAACCCCGCGGTGAAGGAGAAGATCGTCCTCCGCTCGCAGATCGTCGCCGACCTCCGCCGTCTCATGACGGAGCAAGGGTTCCTCGAAATTTCCACCCCCATCCTCACAAGTTCGTCCCCCGAGGGCGCGCGCGACTACATCGTGCCGAGCCGCGTCTACCCCGGGCAGTTCTACGCCCTCCCGCAGGCGCCGCAGCAATACAAGCAGCTTCTGATGTGCTCGGGGTTCGATAAATACTTCCAGATCGCGCCCTGTTTCCGCGACGAGGACTCCCGTGCCGACCGTTCGCCGGGCGAGTTCTACCAGCTCGATATTGAGATGGCGTTCGCCGGGCAGGAGGATGTGTTTGCCGTGCTCGAAAAGGTGCTCCCGCCCGTCTTTGCAAAATACAGCGGCTGGGCGGCGGACAAGCCCCCGTTCGCGCGCATCCCGTACCTCACCGCCCTCGAGGAGTTCGGCACCGACAAGCCCGACCTCCGCAACCCCCTCCGCATCAAGGATGTTACGGGGCTCTGCGCAAATTGCGGGTTCGATCCCCTCATGTTGAAGCACGTCAAGGCGATCGTCGTTGCGGATGCGAACGTCCCCCGCAAGTGGATCGATAAGACGGCGGAAGAGTTCAAGGTGAAGACGGAGGGCGGCGCCCTGTATTGGTTCAAATTGGATGAGAACGGCGCCCCCGCGGGCGGGATCGCAAAGTTCGTGTCTCCCGCAGAAAAAGAGTGGAAAACGGCACTTGGGGTCGAAAAAAATGCCTTTGTCGCCCTCGTCGCCGAGAGCAAATTGCAGGACGTGCAGAAGCGCGCGGGGATCCTCCGCACCATGCTCGGCACGGGGCTCGATCTCCTCGAAAAGAACGTATATAGGTTCTGCTGGATCGTGGACTTCCCCATGTATGAGATCGGCGAGGAGAGCGGGCAGCTCGAGTTCTGCCACAACCCCTTCTCCATGCCGCAGGGCGGGATGAAGGCGTTTGAAAAGGATCCCCTCGAAATTCTTG
>CANREU010000093.1 GCA_947629725.1 uncultured Clostridia bacterium | reverse complement strand
TGCGGGCTACGATGAGCTCATGGAGAAGTTCATCGAATCCAACCCCGGGCTCAATTCCCGCTTTGCGCGCAAGTTCCACTTCACCGACTACAACGGCGGGCAGCTCTTCAACATCTTCTGCTCCATGTGCAACAAGCAGAAGTACATGCTCGCGGCGGACGCGCGCGAGACCCTCAAAAAGTACTTTGAGGATCTCTACGCGAAGCGCGGGGCGAACTTCGGCAACGCCCGCGACGTGAGGAACTTCTTCGACGGGACCGTCCAGCGGCAGGCGACCCGCCTTGCCCCCCTCGGCGACGGGGCGAGCGACGAGCAGCTCCGCACCATTCTCATGCAGGACCTTCCCTTATCGAAATAAAAACAAGGCGCACGGCGCAAGGAGAACGTTATGAAACTTTTCAAAAGCAAGGCGGAAAAGGAGCAGGAGCGGCGGCTTCTCGTGAAGCGCTCCATGAAGGAGCTCGAAAAGCGCATCGCGAAACTCAACCAGCAGGAGCAGGTGTACATCAATGCGGCGAAGATCGCCATGCGGGAGGGTCTCCCCGAGCAGATCAAGCTCGCGAAGGAGGCGCTCAAAATGACGGTGAGCGAGCGCAAGCGCACCTATAAGATGCTCCTCAACGCGCAGATCATCTCCCAGATGAAGGACATGTCGGCGATGACGAGCGAATTTTTGAAGGCGATCCAGATCATCAGCAAGGACATCGCGGGCTCGGCGAACGCAGACATGAACAAGCTCTCGGCGGAACTCAAGCTGGCGATGGACCGGGTCGGCGAACAGACGGAGACCCTCAACGACATGCTCGAGGAATCGCAGGACGAGCTCACCGGGTTCTCCTCTTCCAGCCAGCTCGCCTCGGACGACGAGATCGACAAACTCATCTACGGGGAGGGGGGCGCGCCCTCGGACGCCCCGATCGACGCCGACCTCGCCGAACTCGAAGCTCTCAAAAAACAGCTCGACAGCTGACCGTGAAAGCGCCGCGCAGTCCGCGCGGCGCGGAGGTTTTTTATGGACGATTACGGCGCTACCGTTGCGGATAGCGTGAAAAAAGCGCGCGAACTTGCCGCCGCGGGGAACTATCGCGGGGCGGCGGAAAAGCTCCTTCTCGCGGGGGAGCTCGCCTTGCGTCTCGCAAAGCGCAGCGCGGGCGCGGAGAGAGAGGAGTACCTCGCAAAGTACAAACTCATCAAGGAACTCCTCGAAGGCGTCCGCCGCAAGGCAGGGGAGAAGGGGGCGGAAAAAGCGGCCCCGTCCCCCAAAGATCCGACCCCATCCCCCGAAAAACGGCCCGATCCCGCACCCGTCCGCACCCCCTATAAGGGAGACGGGCTGAGCCCGCAGCGGCTCTCGGAATACGTCGGGCAGCCGCAGGCGGTGAAGGCGGTGCGCGACCTCATCGAGGCGGCGCTCCTCAAAAATACGGCGCTCCCGCACATCCTCCTCTACGGCTCGCACGGGCTCGGGAAGACGACGTTCGCCCGTATCATCGCAAACGAGATGCACGCGAATTTCACGGAGGTGAACGTCAACAAGATCACCGTCCCCGAGATGATCGCGATCCTCAAAAAAGTGAAGCCGCGCGACGTCATCTTCATCGACGAGATCCACACCCTCCCGCTCCCCGTCGCGGAGTCGGTGCTCTATTCCGCCATGCAGGACGGGAAGGTGACCTACAACGAGGGCAGGGGGAAGTTCATGCGCCCGCAGACCCTCGTCCTCCCTCCCTTCACCCTCATCGGCGCGACGACGGAGCTCGGCAAGATCGCCAAGCCCTTCGTCCAGCGCGCCATCAAAGTGCGGCTCGAGGAGTATTCGGAGGAGGTGCTCGGCGGCATCATCGCGACCTCGTTCTCCAAACTCGGCATGAAAATTTCGGAGGCGGACGCCCTCTTCATCGCCCGCCGCTGCCGCAACAATCCCCGCGTCGCGAACAGCATGGTGCGGCGCATTTCCGACCGCGCCCTCGTCCGTTTTGCCCGCGAGCACGGGCTCGTAAAGCGGGGTGCCCTCGGCGCGGAGGAGGCCCGCAAGCTCGGCGTCTCCGTCACCCGCGAGACCATCGAGACCTTCTTCACCGAGAACGGGATCGACGAATACGGGCTGGAGGAGGGGGACCGCAAGCTCCTCCGCATCCTCATCGAGCGGTACGCGGGCGGGCCCGTCGGGCTCGATACCCTCGCCCGCGTCATGAACGAGAGCGCGAACGTCCTCGCGCAGGAATACGAGGCCTACCTCATCAAGCGCGGCTTTCTCAAGATCGACCCCGCGGGGCGGGTGGTCATGCCCGCGGGCTACAAGGCGCTTGGGCTCCCCGTGCCCGGCGAGGAGAAGGACGGGAAAGACGGAGAGGACGGAAAGGAGTACGAAGGCCCCCGCCGCAAGGTGGAGGCGGCGCCCCCCGATCCCGAGCGGTGCGGGGCGGCGGAAAAACTCATCGTCTATCCCGCGGGCGCCCTTCCCCGCGCGGAGGGGCTCGACGACCTCTTCCCCGACATCGAAAAGGACTACGAGGGGAAAACGGCGCACGCCAACACGCTGGAAGTTTCCTTCGGCGGGCGGACGCGCGTCCTCCCGTGCGACTCCTATTTGGAGCGCAATTTCGCGACCCATCTCGCCAAAATCGGGTATGTTCAGGACATCAAGGCGCAGACGGCGGAGCTTCCCTACCTCTCGCAGGCGGGGTCGAACAGGCGGTATTTCCCCGACTTCGTCTTGAAGGACTACAAGGGGCGGATCGCCGTCGTTGAGATGAAGAACTTCGCGATGGCGAGCTACCATCTCAACATCGAAAAATACGGGGAGCTCAAGCGCTACTGTGAGGAGAACGGCTACGGCTATGCCGAGATCATGGTGGGGGAGGACGGCAAGCTCCTCTCCCTCGAGGACCTCATCGCCGCCCCCGTCGACCGCGAACTCGAGGCGCACATCCTCTCCGTCATCGAGGCGCGGGGCAAGGAGACGGGGGAGGGCGCGTTCACCCGCGCCGACTTCGAGGAGTACGTGAAGACGCATAAGATCGGGCTCTCCGCCGTGCACACTGTCCTCCTTCACAACCGCGCTCTCAAGAATATCGACCGCTCGGGCGACGATCTCAACATCGTCCCCGCATGAGGAGGGCAGGGTGCAGATCACGACAAAGGGCAGATACGGGCTGCGCATTTTGCTCGACATCGCGCGGCAGGGGGAGGGGCCCGCTTCCGTCGCGGAGATCGCGAAACGGCAGGGCATCTCCTTAAAATACGCCGAACAGCTCGCGGGCACGCTCGTCCGCGGGGGGCTCCTGCGCGGAGTACGGGGGGCCGCGGGCGGCTACGCCCTCCTCCGCTCTCCCTCCGAATACGCGGTGGGGGAAATTTTGCGGTGCATGGAGGGGACGCTCGCGCCCGTCTCCTGCGCCGAGAGCGGCTACCCCTGCGAGCGCGCCGAGGAGTGCGGGGTGCGCGCCCTCTGGGAGGGGCTCTACGCCCTCGACACCGCCTACTTCGACGCCGTCACCCTCTCCGACCTTCTCTCCCCCTCCCTCACTTCCGCCGATCTCGTGCGGAAAATGCGGGAAAACGCTTGACAAGGGCATAGGGGCGGTGTACAATATACCATACTAAAACAGTAGGGTTTCCAAAGGAGACCTGCGGAGGCACCAATGATCTATGCGGATAACGCCGCGACGACAAAGATGAGCCGTGCGGCGATCGAAGCGATGAAGGAGTGCATGGAAGAGGACTACGGCAATCCCTCGAGCCTCCACTCCGTCGGCCAGCGGGCGCAGGAGAAACTTTCGGAGGCGCGGGAGAAGATCGCCTCCCTCCTCGGCTGTCTGCCCGCCGAGATCATCTTTACTTCGGGGGGGAGCGAGGCGGATAACCAAGCCCTCCGCTCGGCGGCGGCGCTCGGCGCGAAGAAGGGGAAAAAGCACCTCGTCTCCACGGCGTTCGAGCACCATGCCGTCCTCCACACCCTCAAAAAGCTCGAGAGCGAGGGGTATGAAGTGACCCTCGTCCCCGTGGGGGAAGACGGGCTCGTCTCCCCCGCCGAGGTGGAGAGGGCGATCCGTCCCGACACCTGCCTCGTCTCGGTGATGTACGCCAACAACGAGATCGGCACGATCCAGCCCATTCCCGAGATCGCCGCCCTCTGCAAGCGCAAGGGGGTGCTCTTCCACACGGACGCGGTGCAGGCGGCGGGGCACATCCCCGTCTCCCTCGAAAATGTGGACATGCTCTCCCTTTCCGCCCATAAATTCCACGGGCCGAAGGGGATCGGGCTCCTCTATGCGAGAAGGGGCCTGCGGCCCGACCCGCTCATCGAGGGGGGCGCGCCGGCGCGGGGAAAGCGCGCGGGTACCGAAAACCTCCCCGCGATCATGGGCATGGCGGCGGCCCTCGAAGAGAGCGTCCTCCATATGAAGGAAAACGCGGAAAAAATGTCTGCCGTGCGCGACCGCGTGATAGCGGGCCTCTCCCGAATTCCCCACGGCATTCTGAACGGGGACGCGAAAAAGAGGCTCCCGGGCTGCGTGAGCTTCTGTTTTGAGGGCATCGAGGGGGAGAGCCTCCTTCTGATGCTCGACGACTATGGCATCTGTGCCTCCTCGGGGTCTGCGTGCACCTCGGGTTCTCTCGACCCCTCCCATGTGCTGCTTGCGATCGGGCGGCCGCACGAGATCGCCCACGGGTCCCTCCGTCTCACCTTCTCGGAGGAGACGACTTTGGAGGACGCGGACGAGGTCGTAACAAAAGTGAAAGAGGTCGTGGAGAAACTCCGCGGCATGTCCCCCGTGTGGCGGGAGCTGCAAGAGGGGAAGAGACAGTATTTTTTGAGGTGAAACAATGTCTTTATACAGCGAAAAAGTGATGGACCATTTCCGCAATCCGCGCAACGTGGGGGTCATCGAGAACCCCGACGGTGTGGGCGAAGTCGGCAACATGAAGTGCGGCGACATCATGAAGATCTACTTGAAGATCGAGGACGGGATCATTGCGGACGTCAAATTCGAGACGTTCGGCTGCGGCAGTGCGATCGCCTCGAGCTCGATGGCGACCGAACTCATCAAGGGCAAGCCCCTCTCGGAGGCGCTCACCCTCACCAACAAGGCGGTGGCGGAGGCGCTCGACGGTCTCCCCGCCTACAAGATGCACTGCTCGGTGCTCGCCGAGGAGGCGATCCGCGCGGCGATCAAGGATTACTACGACAAGAACGGCATCGCCTACGACTCGAAGGACTTCCCCGAACACGGGCACGAAGAAGAGGCATGAAGGCGGAAGGGGCGCGGTATTACACCTACATCGTTGAGTGCGCGGACGGCACCCTCTACACGGGGTTCACGACCGATCTTAAACGCCGCTTGAAGGCCCATAATGCGGGAATGGGGGCGAAATATACCCGTTCCCGCCTGCCCGTCCGCCTCGTTTACAGCGAGGAGTACGGAACGGAGCACGAGGCGAGGAGCCGCGAGTGCGCCGTAAAGAAACTCACGCGCGCGCAAAAGCGCGCGCTGTTTTGCAAGGAGGAGCTATGACCAAAAAGACGCGCGGAAAACTTTGGGGGCTCGGGATCGTTGTTGTCTTTCTCTCTGCCCTTCTCATCTTCCTCTTCGTGTGGTTTTTCGGGGCGCGCTATCCCGCCTTCGACGGCGCGGCGGAGAGCGTGGGGGACATCCCCGGCCTCTCCGAGGGCTTCGTCCCGCAGGGGGTCTGCACCCTCTCCTCGGGAGAGTATGACTACGCTGTAAGCGGCTACATGAAAAAGGGCGCCTCCCGCGTCTACTTCGCCGGAAAAGAGGGCGTAAAATACATCCGCGTCTCGGAGGGCGGGAACGACCTCTCGAGCCACTTCGGCGGCGTCGCGGCGACGGAGGAATATCTCATCCTCGCCTCGGGCAAGAGCCTCGTGCGGGTGCCCCTCGCGGACGCCCTCGCGGCGGAAGACGGCGCTTCCGTCCCCTGCAAGGACAAGCTCAAAACGGAGACCTCCAACGCCTTCGTCTCCGTCTCGGGGGACACTTTGTTTGCGGGCGAATTCTACCGCAAGGGCAACTATGAGACGGACGAGAGCCACCATGTCACGAAGGACGGCGTCGAAAACCGCGCCCTCGTCGCCTGCTACCGGATAGACGACGGGGCGGACGGCGGCGTGGAAAACGCGGCTCCGTTTGCCTATCTCTCGGTGCGCGGCCTCGTGCAGGGGCTCGCGGTCTCGGGGGAAAACCTCTATCTCTCCTGCTCTTGGGGGCTCGCGGACAGCACCCTTTGCCGCTACAAAAACCCGCTCGGCGGGGAGACGGATCTTGAGGTCACCGTGGGCGGGAAAACGGTCCCCTGCTACTTTCTCTCGTCGGCGGAGAGCGAGAAGAAGGTCCCCTGCATGAGCGAGGGGATCGCCGCGGACGGGGAGAAGCTCGTCGTCCTCTTCGAGTCGGCAAGCTATAAATACGGGCAGTTCGTC
>CANREU010000092.1 GCA_947629725.1 uncultured Clostridia bacterium | reverse complement strand
GCTCATAGATAAAAAGTAAATCCGAACCATTCACTCGTTACGAGTATTTGGTTCGGATTATACTGACTTGGTGCGGACGACAGGATTTGAACCTGCACGGTTGCCCAACGGATCCTAAATCCGCCGCGTCTGCCGTTCCGCCACGTCCGCATAAGCCGTGTAAAAAAACTGAAACCCCACATATTGACCATAGCGCGGGCTTTCGGTACAATATACAGGGTTTGGTGGTGGGGACGACAGAACTCGAATCTGTGACCTCTTGCATGTCAAGCAAGCGCTCTAACCAACTGAGCTACGCCCCCGCGTACAACAAGAATATGATACCCGAACGAAAAGAGAAAGTCAAGCGTTTGCGCGGAAAAATCCGAATTTTTTCGGATTTTGCGGAAAATTTACGGCTTACTTCTCCGAAGGACGTTCGTCTCCCTCGCGGCGAATGGAGGGAAATTTTTCGGCGAGAAGCTCGAAAAGAAGTTTTACGCTCTTCTCCGTGCCGTAATTCCCCCGCTGGCTCTCCGCCGCCAAGCGGAGCGGCTCCAACTTTGCGGGATCGTTCAAAAATTCCTCGATCTGATCGACGGTTTTTGCCGCGTCGAATATTTTAAGCGCGCTCCCCACCGTCTCGACATAGTACTCTCCGATATGCTGTTCGATATTCGTGGCATAGTGCGTGACGATCTGCGGAACGCCGAAAAAGCAGGCTTCGGCAATGACGTTCGCGCCGCTCTTGCCGCAGAAAAGGTCGGACGCGGCCTCGTATTCGAGCATGCGGTCGGTAAAAGAGACGGGTACGAAGGTCGTTTTTCCGCGGCTTTTCATCGTGCGGAGTTTTTCGTAGAGTTCTACATTTTTGCCGCAGACGGGAATGAGGGTGACGGGAAGATCGCGCGCGAGAACGACCTCGCAGATCTCCTCCATTCTCCCGATGCCATACCCGCCCTCCGCGAGGAGAACGGTGAATTTATCCTCGGGAATACCGAGCCTGCGGCGGAGTTCCTTTTTGTCCCGCGGGAGGTCAAACGCCTCGTTGCGGATGATATAGGGCACGCGGCGGAGATTTTTCTCGTTGAAACGGTGCGCGTATTTCTTGCGCGCCGCCTCGTAGCCCGTATCGGTGGAGACCATCGCAAGGTCGCAATCGTAGCAAAAGAGCGGGTTCATCTCTGCGTCGGGACAGTACATCGCGGTGAGAGGCTTGGGGTCGAGGTGCTCGGCGTAGTAGTTGGTCGCCCAATGGGTGCTGACGACAAGGTCGGGTTTCAACTCCGCCATGTGGAGGATCCCCGCCTTCCTTGTCCCTGCCTTGCAGTGGCGCATAGTCGCGCCTGTTGCGATCTGCACCCCCCAAAGGTCCATGTTGAAGGTCATGAAAAACCCGAACAGCGTATTCTTATTCGCACGGACGACGGTGTTGCAAAGCATTTCTTCGAACGCCTTCAACCCCTCGTCGCCGCTCTCCGAGAAAAAGCTCGAACGGACGACTTCCACGCGGTCGCCGTAGAGCTCCTCGAATTTATCCGCGAGGGCGATAAGCGGCATGATATGCCCGAGCCCTGCTTCCGTGAACGGGAAAATCACGCGCGGCTTTTTGTTTCTCTCTTGTTCCGTTTGTTGCTCTTTCGGCTTATCTATCTTCATGTAATCGATTATAGCACATTTGTTCCGCAATGACAAGTTCGGACGGAAAATTTTTCATTTTCTTGCGAAATTTCCTGCGCTATTCCTTGTTTATGTCTGACATAGTACTACGCAAACGGGGAAAATTTGCGGGTTACGAGTACATTTCCGTCTTCATCGGGCGAGTGAAGAGCTTGCCGATCTCCTCGCGGCAGCGGGCGGCGTCGTCCCCCGCGCCGTAGCAGACCCTGCAGACGGCCTCGGTTATCGGCAATTCCACGCCGTGCATCTTTCCGAGGAGGAGCATGGCGCGGGAGGTCGCGACCCCCTCCGCAAGTTTGGAAAAGCGCTCCCCCTTTGCGAGCATTTCCCCGTAGGCGCGGTTGTGGGAGTAGGGCGAAAACAGCGTCGTTTCGTAGTCGCCGAGGTGGGCGAGGCCGTAGGCGGAGAGCTCGTTCCCCCCCATCGCCTTGATGAGGCGGGCAACTTCCCTTGCCCCCCGCGACATGAGCGCCCCCTTAAGAGGCGGGCAGATGACGTCGAGAACGCCCGCGGCGATGCCCATCACGTTCTTCGCCGCCGCCCCGATCTCGGTGCCGATGAGGTCCTCCCCGTAGTAAAAGCGGATGAGGCCGCTGCGGAAGGAGTCGGCGAGCGTGCGCTTTAGGTCGTCGTTCTCCGAGTCGATGACCATGCAGTTGGGCACCCCCTTCACGAAGCTCTGGATGTGCCCCGGGCCCACCCAAACGGCGATCTTCTCCTTCGGAACGCCGCTCTCTGTTACGATCTCGGAGAGGCGCTTGCCCGTATCCTCCTCGATGCCCTTCATGCAGAGGACGAAAATTTTCCCCGAGACGGGGTATTTCGTCACCTTCTCCATGAACCCGCGCAGGCCCTGCGCCGAGATGGAGATGACGATGATCTCCGCCCGCTCCACCGCGTATTGTAAATCGCAGGTGAGTTCGATTTTTTCGTCGAGGGCGACGTATTCGTTGCGCCCCGTCTCCTTCAGGACGCGGTACGACTCCCCCTCTTCGGGACCCCAGTTTGCGACTTTATGCCCCTTGCGGGAGAGGTACCAGGCGAGGAAGGAGCCCCACCTGCCGCAGCCGAGCACGGAAATCTCCATAAAATCCCCCCTTTCAGAGTTCTTTGCGCTCGACGAGGGCACGGGAGAGGGTGACTTCGTCCGTATATTCGAGTTCGCCGCCGACGGGAATGCCGTGGGCGAGGCGGGTCACCTTCACCCCGAGGGGCTTCAACAGCTTTGCGATGTACATCGCCGTCATCTCCCCCTCGACGTCGGGATTGGTCGCCATGATGACCTCGTTCACCCCGCCCTCCGCAATGCGGGCGAGGAGCTCGCGGATGCGGATGTCGCCCGGGGCCACCTTGTTCATGGGGTCGATGACGCCGTGCAAAACGTGGTAGACCCCCTTGTATTCGTGCAGTTTTTCGAGGGCGACGACGTCCTTCGGCTCCTTCACCACGCAGATCGTGGACCTGTCGCGAAGGCGACAAACAGAACAGACCTCCTCGTCCGTGAAGTTGCCGCACACCTTGCAGAGGTGCACCTTCTGTTTTACGCCGAGGATGGCGTCTGCAAAGGCGCGGGCCTCGCTCTCGGGCATGTTGACGACGCGGTAGGCGTAGCGCTGGGCCGTTTTGGCGCCGACGCCCGGGAGCTTGGAAAATTCGTTGATGAGCCGCGCGATCGGTTCGATAAAGACCTCCACTTAAAAGAGCCCTCCCCCGCCGATGCCTGCAAATTTGCCCATTTTCTCCTTATAGACCTCGTCCGCCTTCTTGTAGCCGTCGTTGATGGCGGCAAGGATGAGGTCCTCCAAAAACTCCTCGTCCTCGGGGTCGATGACCGACTTGTCGATCTCGATGCCGTCGATCTTCTTCTTGGCGTTCATGTAGACGACGACCGCCTCGCCGCCCGCGGTGCCCACGATCTCCCAGTCCTCGAGGAGCTTTTCGGTCTCCTGCATCTCTTCCTGCATCTTCTGCGCCTGCTTCATGAGGTTTTGCATGTTGCCCATGCCGCCCCCGGCGCCTCTGCCGTAAGACATATTCCTTTCTCCTTTATTTGAGTTCGACGGGATAATCCTTGAAATCCCGCTTGAGCTGTTCCAGTCCCGAGCCCCGCGGAGGGCCCGCCTTTTTCAGGCGCACTTCGTGGGAGACGACCCCCACCGAGCGGAGCGCCTCATCCATCGCCTTCGCGTGGTCCTCCCGCGTGAGGGCGCGGAACACCGTCTCGCTGTCCGTGAAGAAGACGAGGGTGCCCCCTTCAAACGCCGTCTCGAGGTCGGAGCACATCGTGAAGAGCACGCCGTTTTTGAAGGTCCGCCGAAGGGCGCGCATGAATTTGCCGTATGCCTCCTCCGCCGACGAGGGCGCGGAAACGGGCGCTTCCGCGGCGGGCTGCTCTTTTTTGGGCTCCTCTCTTACGGGTCCCTCTTTTATAGGCTCCTCTTTTACGGGCGCACGCGGAGCGGGCGCGGGCTCTTCGGGCGGCCCGGAGAAGATCGCCTCATCGAACACGGGCTCCTCTTCGGGCGGGAAGGGCTCGCGGAAGGCGGGCTCCTCCGCTCTTTCCTCCGCCTTCGGCGCGGAAACTATGGGTGCGGGCGCGGGGGCGGGAAGGACGGACGCCGCGGGGCGGGCGGAGAGTTCTTTGATCTCCTTCTCCAATTTGGAGACGCGCGCAAGAAGGGCGTCGACGTCGTAGTCCGTCTCGGGCACCGCCGCCCGCAGGATCGCGGTCTCGAGGGCGATGCGCGGGGACGCGGAGGCGCGGAGGTCGGTCTCCGTCTTTGCGAGGATCTCCGTCGCGCGGAGGACGGTCTTCCCGTCGGCGCCGTCCGCCACTCTCTTCACCTCGAGGAAGAGATCGTGGGGAAGGGACAGGAGCTTTTCTGCCGAAGAGCACGTCTTTGCGACCGCGAGGCGGTTGAGGAATTGCAGAAGATCGCGGAGGAGGACGCCGACCGACTTCCCCTCTCCGAGGATCTTCTCGACGAGCCCGACCGCCGTTCCCCCGTCGGAGTTTACGACCGCCTCGCCGAGGGTGCAGATCTCCTTGAAATCCGCCGCCCCGAGCACCGCGCTCACCCCTTCGTAGGTGAGTTCGCCGCCGTAGGCGATACAGGTCTCCGCGATGGAGAGCATGTCTCTATCGCTCCCCGCGCCGGCGCGGGCAATGGCGGCGACCGCCTCGGGCTCGTAGGTCTTCCCGATCTCGTCGAGCACCCGCACAAGGTGCTTTTCGAGGTCCTCCTCGGGGATGAGTTTGAAGTCCAAACGCATGCAGCGGGAGAGGATGGTGGGCGGGATCTTGTGGGGTTCCGTCGTCGCGAGAATGAACACGGCGTGTGCGGGCGGCTCCTCCAAAGTCTTCAGAAGGGCGTTGAAGGCGCTGTCCGTGAGCATGTGCACTTCGTCGACAATATACACTTTATATTTCCCGTTTACGGGGGGATATTGCACTTTTTCGCGGAGATCGCGCATCTCGTTCACGCCGTTGTTGGAGGCGGCGTCGATCTCGGTGACGTCGAGGCTCCCCTCCGCGAGGGCGAGGCAGCTCGGGCACTTGCCGCAGGGAGAACCGTTTACGGGATGCTCGCAGTTGACGGCGCGCGCAAAGATACGGGCGACGCTCGTCTTGCCCGTGCCGCGGGGGCCGCAGAAGAGGTAGGCGTGGCCGATGGCGCCCGTCTCGATCTGATTGGTGAGCACGCGCACGACGTGCTCCTGCCGCACGATCCCTTCAAACCCCTCGGGGCGGAATCTGCGGTAGAGGGATGTAAACATAGCTCCTCCTTACGCTTGTTCGGTGTAGGTGCTCGCCAGCTTCCGCTTGGCGCGGGCGAGGGCGTTGTCGACGCTCTTCAAAGGTTTTCCCGTCGCCTCGCAGATCTGCGCGTATTTCAGCCCGTCGAGATAGAGGGTGACGACGCGGTATTCAAAGTCGGAGAGCACCTTGAGAAGTTTCTCGCGGAACTCGGCGAGGGACTCCCCGTCGAGCAAAAAGTCCTCGGGGGTATCCCCGCCCTCGAGGGAGTCGGGGTCGTCGAGGGCGTCCTCACGGCGCCTTCCCTCGGCGCGGAGCACGTCGACGATCCGCCTCGTCACACAGAGGTAGGCGAAGTTCTTGAATTTCCTCCCCGCCGCGGGAGAGTAGCTTCCGATCGCCTTGTAGAGACCGATCATCCCCTCCTGCACGAGGTCGTCCACCTCCGCGCCCGCGAGAAAATACCTGCGGGCACAGGCGAGCACCCTGTCTTTATAGCGGTGCATGAGCTCCTCGGCGGCAGCGGAGTCCCCTCCCTGCGCGCGGGCTACGAGCACCTCGTCTTCTTCATGAGACCCTTGCACGGACCACCTCATATACCGCGATCCCCAGCGCCACGGAGGCGTTGAGGGAATTGACTTTTCCGAAGAGAGGAATGGAGAGCGTCTTGTCGCACTTCTCCCGCGTGAGGCGTTTCACGCCGCCGTCCTCCCCGCCCACGACGATCGCGACCTTCCCCGTGAGCTTTTCCTTGTAGATCGTTTCGCCGTCCGCCTCGAGGGCGTACACCCAATAGCCCATCTTTTTGAGCTCGTCCACCGCATAGTTGACCGAGGGGACTTTGGCGACTTTGATGTGCTCCGCCGCCCCCGCGGAGATGCGGATGACGGCCTCGGTGACGGAGGCCCCCTTCGCCTTCGGGATGACGACCCCCTCCGCGCCCGCGCACTCCGCGACGCGGAGGATGGAGCCTAAATTGTGCACGTCCTCCACGCCGTCGCAGAGGACGACGAGGGAATTCTCTCCCCCGCGGAGCTCCTCAAGATCGGAATAGACGAAGTCGGTCGTGTAGGCGACGACCCCCTGATGGCGCCCGTCCGCGCTCTCTTTGTCGAGGACGGCGCGGTCGACAAACTGCACGCGCACCCCCTTCTTCCGCGCCTCGGCGAAGATCTTGCCGAGCACCCCCTGCG
>CANREU010000091.1 GCA_947629725.1 uncultured Clostridia bacterium | reverse complement strand
GGAGAACGCAAGCGGGGGGACGGTCGTCACCGCGCCCACCTGCGGCGCAAGCGGGGTGCTGCCCGCCGTCCTCCTGTATCTCAGCAGAAAGCACGGATTTTCAGATAAACGCGTCGTCGCGGCGCTCGCCGTGGCGGGGCTTATCGGGGTCACGGTGAAGCAAAACGCCTCGGTGAGCGGGGCGGAAGCGGGGTGTCAGGCGGAGATCGGAACGGCCACATCGATGGCTGCCGCCGCCGTGTGCCGCCTCTTTGAGGCGCCTGCCGCCGAGACGGAATACGCCGCCGAGATCTCCCTCGAGCACCAGCTCGGCCTCACCTGCGACCCCGTGTGCGGCTATGTGCAGATCCCCTGCATCGAGCGGAACGCCGTCGCCGCCATGCGCGCCCTCGAGAGCGCGGAGCTCTCGAAAGTGCTCTCGGGCACGAGGAAAATTTCCTTCGACCTCATCGTGAAGACGATGTATGAGACGGGCAAAGATATTTCCGCCCGCTACCGCGAGACGAGCGAAGGGGGGCTCGCCGCAAACTATAAGGTGAGCTGAAGAAAGAGATTTCCCGACGACGACGCCCGACCGCAAACATGCGGTCGGGCGGCTGCTCGGAACGATATTTCTCTTTCACGCTTTTTTACAATAGGGCTCGAGCGCCAGCGCGAGCTGGTCGGGACAGGACGTGTTCTGCTTGCAGCGGATCCCCTTGAGAAGGGGGACGATCTCGTCGGGCGTTCTGCCCTCGACGAGCCTGCCGATGCCCTGCAGGTTGCCGCTGCAGCCGCCGATGAACTTCACGTTGTGGATCCTGTTCTCCGCGTCGAGATCGAATACGATCTGCTTGGAGCAGGTGCCTTTTGTCGAATAGGTTATCATGTTTTCCTCCTTTAATCCATGAGCGTTTCCCACACGGCGGAATAGAGATTGGGGGCCTTGTCCTCCCATTTTTTGTAGATGGCGCTCGCCGTCTTTTTGTCGGGCACGACGAACTTCACTTCGAGCATGGGCTGGACGGGGGCGAGGATCTTCAAAAACACGGTGTATGACCCGTCCTTATTCTGATAATAGTCCGCCTTGCAGTTTTGCTTCGTGCGATACTTTCCGCCGTTGTTCTTCACGAAGCGGGAGATCTCCTCCCGCACGCTCCTCGGGATATTGATGTAAAAGTTTGCGAGCGTTTCCCGCCCCTCGGGGGTGATGGTGTAGAGCGGGTCGTCCCCGCCCGGGATCTCGCAGATAAATCCGTCTGAACGGAGCTTATGGATGAGCACCATGCAGTCCATATAGTTGACCCAATCGTTGGACGAGGTGCACATGTCGATAAGGGTCCGCTCGGAGAGGGGACTTTCCATCTTGTCGAACACGAACAAGAGTATTAACTTGTTGACGGAAGTCTCTCCCCGAACCTGCATAGTTTCCTCTCAAAAGCTGTATGAAACGCAAATAAGCCGCTTAAGATTAAGCGGCTTCACTCGCTCGATCCGCGTTTTGCAAACGGCGTTACGCCTCGAATTTCTTGAGTTTGGCGAGAAGCTCGTCGCATTCGTCGCAATAGATCTCAACGGTGAGGGGCTTGGAGAGGTCGAGGCTGAAGATGCCGAGGATGGACTTCGCGTCCACGACGTATTTGCCGCTCTTGAGCAGGATCTCGCACTCGCAGCTCTGGGTGATGGCGACGAACTCTTTCACTCTCTGCGCCATTTCGAGGGAAATTTTGATGGATTTCATAGCCGATGTTCCTCCATATATCTGGACTTTAACACATTATACCTAAATTCGGGGATAAAATCAAGATATTTCCGAAAAAATTCTTTAATATTTTTTTTGTTTGTGCTATAATAGAGGAGCGGGGACGGCATTTGCCCCGCGGAGGAAGCCGATGGAAGAGAGAGATTTCAAACTGCAACGCTTTTTCACCGCCTGCGACGAGCTCGTCGAGGGCAAATACGTCGTGGCGGATACCAAGATCAGCGAGACCCTCCGCGCCATTGCGAACTGCAAGGAACTCACCGAGCTCTTTGCGGGCGTGACGACGGGGTTCGACTACGCCGCGGCGAAGCGGGACTGCCTGCGCTTTCCCGTCGCGAAGGGTTCGGCGCACGGTGCGGCCTATCTCCCCGCCGAGCGCACCGACATTCTCGCCTTCGTATTCTGTCTCCTCGTGGAGATCGACGGCGGGAGCGTCCGCCTCAGCGATTTTCTCCTGCGCTATTTCTATGAGGACGGGAGCTACACCGCGAGCTACGCCCTCTTCGTCGGGCGGATGATCCGCCCCTTCCGCGACATCGTGCGCGACCTCTTCCCCGATATGGGCCGCCGCGGCGCCCTCGAACGGCTGCACCGCGAGCGGGACGGCGTACTCGAGAAGATCTCTGCCCGCGCCTCGGTGGAGCGCTCCAATCTCGCCTCCGTCAACCTCACGAAGACCGACCGCGCCGCAGCGGAGGTGCTTTTGAGCGAGCTCTTCGCCGCGATCGGGCGGCGTGACGCCGTGGAAGTCAACGCCGTACTCACGGGCTACCGCTACTTCCTCTTTGCGACGGGCGCTCCGCAGGAGAACGCCGCCGTCATGTTCTCGCTCGCGGAGGAACTCAAAAAGTGAATCTGCGCGAGGAGACGGTGAAGCGGAACGTCGTCTATCGGGGAAAGATCCTCACCCTCCGTTGCGACGACGCTCTCCTTCCCGACGGCAAGCCCTGCAAGCGGGAGGTCGTCGAGCATAGCGGGGGCGCGGCGGTGCTCTGCGTTAAAGACGGCAAAGTCGCCCTCGTAAAGCAGTTCCGCTACGCCTACGGCGAGGAGGTGTGGGAGATCCCCGCGGGCAAGCTCGAGAGGGGGGAGGACCCCGAAAAAGCCGCGGTGCGCGAACTCAAAGAGGAGACAGGGCTCTCCGCGGAGAGGCTCGAAAAGCTCTTCACCCTCTATCCGACCCCCGGTTATACAAATGAGAAAATTCATGTCTATGAGGCGGTCGGCGCCACGGCGGGGGAGAGCAGTCCCGACGAAGGGGAATTTCTCACCGTCGTCTACCTCTCCGTCGAAGAGGCGCTCGCGATGGTGGAGCGGGGGGAGATCTGCGACGGAAAGACGGTCGCCGCCCTCCAAAATTACGCATTGAGAAGAAAATGAAAAATCCCGGCGCAGCATGCGCCGGGATTTCCCTACGGGATCGGATTCAAAACTCAGCCGTTGCAGTTGCAGCCGCCGCCGAGGCAGTTCGCGAGGGCGCCGAGGGTCCCGTTTTTGCCGAGGCAATAGGCGAGCGCGACGAGGATCGGCCAGCCGCAGCCCGAGAGGGCGCGGGAATTCAAGATGTTTCCGCCGCCGAACCCGAGAATGAGCAGGGCGATGAGAATCCACAGACGGCCGTTGCCGTTCAAGCTATTCATGGTTTTTCCTCCTTGTCGCCGCAGAGTATGTACGATTTGCGGTCTGCGGCTTTGATAGTAAATCTTATGCTCCCCGTCCGAAAAAATGTTCCCGCCAACTCCTTTCATTTAGTTGCCAAACGGGGGCGCTTTTGATATAATAGGAAAAGGATGTCCGCGCGGAAAAACACGGAAACGGTTTTATCCGTAAAAAGCGGCTCCGAAAAAATTTTTCTGCGGATACTCCGAAAGGGAGATCCGATGGAGGCAACTGTATGGAAAAAACGGGCGCGCGCAAGTTCTTCTCCGCGAAGAACATTGCCTACTTCTCGGTGCTTCTGGCACTCGTTATCGTGCTGCAAGTCTTCGCCAGCGGCATACCCGTCGGCGGGGGGGCGACCCTCAACTTCTCCCTCCTTCCCATCGTCCTCGGGGCGATCCTGCTCGGGCCGCTCGGCGGACTGTATCTCGGGCTCGCGTGCGGGATCGTCGTCCTCATTCAGGTCATCATTTTAACGGGGAACGCCTTCTATCTCGCGATCTGGACGAATTCGCCCGTCATCACTACCTTCACCTGCCTTTTGAAGACGTCGGTCGCGGGGCTCGTCGCGGGGCTCTTATACCGCCTCATCGCAAAGAAGAGCAGGCTCGCCGCCGTGTTCGTCGCGAGCGCCGCCGTCCCCATCCTCAACACGGGGCTCTTCATCCTCGGGTGCCTTTGCATGACGGGCACCATCTCCGAGTTCGGGGGCGGGCTCACGGGGGCGGACGTGCTCGTCTTCATCTTGGTCGCCCTCGTCTCCTTCAACTTCTTTATCGAATTCGGCATCAACCTCATCCTCGCGCCCGCCATCCACAGAGTGGTGGTCGTCGTGGAGAAGAGGATCGGGAAGGGGAAAGAGGAGCCTGCGGCGGAACAAACAGAGCTTGAAGAGAAGAAAACCGCCGCGGAGGAACATTCGTGATCGTCTGCATCGACATCGGCAATTCCAATATAAAATATGCGGTCTTTGACGGGGACGAACTCAAATTCTCCTTCCGCATCGCGACCGACCTCAAAAAGACGTCCGATGAATACGGCGTCCAGCTCGTCTCCATGCTCCGCCTGAACGGCGTGAACGAAAGGGAGATAAAGGGGGGGATCTTCTCCTCCGTCGTCCCGTCGCTCGACTACACCATCTCCCACATGCTCGCGGTGTACCTCTCGGTGAAGCCCCTGCAGATCGCCCCCGGGCTCAAAACGGGGCTGCGCATGCGGGCGGACAACGCGCGCGAGGTGGGGGCGGACAGGATCGTGAACAACGTATCCGCACTCAAAAAATACGGGGCGGAGAAGCCCATCATCGTGGTGGACTTCGGCACGGCGACCACGCTCAACGTCTTGAAGGACGGGGAGTTCATCGGCGGCGTCATCGCGCCCGGCATCAAGGGCTCGCTCGACAGCCTTGTCTCGGGCACCGCAAAACTTCCGCGGGTGGAAATAGAGGCGCCGAAGAGCGTCATTGCGACGAACACCGTCACCAACATGCAGGCGGGGATCGTGTTCGGGTTCGCGGGGCTCGTGGAGTTCCTCGTCCGCAAGATCAAAAAGGAGCTCGGCGAGGAGGCCCTCACCGTCGCGACGGGGGGATTTTCCGAGGCCATCGCAAAGGAAACGAAGTGTATCGACGTGATCGACAAGATGCTCACGCTCGACGGCTTGAAATATCTCTATGAACTGAACGTAACGGAGGAAGGAAAATGAAGAAGGTCGGAGTTGCGATCTTGGGGCTCGGCGTCGTGGGGGGAGGCACCTATCGCATTCTCGAATCCCATAGGGAATTCTATCAAAAGACGCAGAACGTCGATATTTTCGTCGAGAGCGTGCTCGAGATCAAGCGCGAAAAGGCGCTTGCGCTCGGCGTTCCCGAGGAGAAGATCGCCTCCAATATCGCGGAGGTCGTTGCCGACCCCGACGTGCAGATCGTCGTCGAAGTCATCGGCGGGATCGAAGCGGCGCGCGAGTATGTGCTCGCCGCCCTCCATGCGGGGAAGACGGTCGTCACCTCCAACAAGGAGCTCTACTGCAAGTATTCCCACGAGCTCGAGGCGGCGGCGAAGCGGCACAATGCGGGGCTCTACTACGAGGGCAGCTGCGTGGGCGGCGTGCCCATCATCCGCACCTTGCTCGACGGGTTGCAAGCGAACGGGATCGAGTCCGTCGTCGGCATCATCAACGGGACGACCAACTACATCCTCACCAAGATGGGGAATGAGGGCGCAAGCTATGAAGACGCCCTCAAAGAGGCGCAGGCGCTCGGCTATGCCGAGGCGGACCCCTCCTCCGATGTCGACGGGTACGACGCCTCCTACAAGCTCTCCATTCTCGCCTCCCTCGCCTTCCACACCAAGATCCCGCTCTCGCAGGTCTACCGCGAGGGGATCGCCTCCGTTTCCGCCGAAGACGTGCGTTACGGCAAGCAGCTCGGCTACGTCCTCAAACTTCTCGCCGTCGGCAAGAACACGGCGGAGGGGATCGAGGTGCGGGTACACCCCGCCTTTGTCCCCGCGTCCCACCCGCTCGCCTCGGTGAACGACGCCTTCAACGCCGTCCTCGTGCACGGCGACGCGGTGGGCGACGTGATGCTTTACGGAAGAGGGGCGGGGGAACTGCCCACGGGGAGCGCCGTCGTGAGCGACGTCATCTACGCCGCGACCCACTCCGAGAACAAGTATTCTCCCTTCAAAAACAGCGAGGAGGCGGAAAAGGACGTGAAATTCGTCTCCGACTTCAAGAGCTGCTACTACCTCCGCATGACGGTCACCGACCATGCGGGCGTACTCGGAAAGATCGCCTCGGCGCTCGGGAAATTCGGGGTGTCCGTCGGCGAACTCATCCAGGAGCGCAACCGCGGCGCGGGCACGGCGACCCTCGTGCTCGTCACCCACGGCACGGCGGAGAGCGCCATCCGTAACGCGGCGGCGAAGATCGACGAGCTCGACATCGCCAAAGTGGACGCGGTGCTCCGCGTGGCATTCTGAAAGGAAGCGGGGCGGGCGCCCCGCTTTTTGCTATGAAAAGAGCGGTTATTCTCGTCAATCCCCATCTCTCGGAGGAGGCGGAGCGCTACCAGCCCCGCCGCATCGCGGAGGAGCTCGGGCGGCTCGGCGTCGGGGCGGATATCCTCGGAGGGATTGCAGAGGGTATTACCGGGGCCATTGGGAGCATCGGATTCTCCTACCACGGCAACACGGAGAATTTTCTGAAGATTCTGGACGACTATGACTGGGACCTGTGCCAGATCCAGTATAATTATCTGGACGAGCACACCCAGGCCGGC
>CANREU010000090.1 GCA_947629725.1 uncultured Clostridia bacterium | reverse complement strand
GGGGGGGGGGGGGAAGGCACGGGGGGATGGGGAGGACAAGTATTCCCTCATTCCGAGCGAAGCCGTAGACGGAGTGAGCGAATCTTTCAAGATACACTCGGGCTGCGCCCTCGGTATGAGGAAAAGGTATTCTGTCACCCCACCCTGCCCTCCCCCCTTAAACAAAGGAGGAGGTGAAAAACCGTAAATCGGGGCACGCAGAAAGAAAACCCCCTGCCTTCGGCGGGGGGCCGAGGGGGGTGGCCGTAGTCTTGTCCCCCGTCAAAAAACACCCCCGGGATGCACACTTGCAGCCCGGGGGATCTTTCACCACACAAATTTCGCGCGGGCGCTCTCGCCGTTGTCCACGATGAGGTCCTGCGCCGTCATGGAGCGGTTGACGGCGGCGAGGAAATACGCCCATTCGGCGATCTCCTCCGCGCTCGCCCACTTTTTGAGGGGGGTCTCCGCCATGATCTCCTTCCACAGCGCGGGGTTTTCCATCACGCGGCGGTTGAGCGCCGTCGTCACACCCCCCGGGGAGAGGCTGTTCGCCGTCCCTCCCGTCTCCGCAAGGCGCAGGGCGACGTTCTTCATATAGGAGACGACTCCCCCCTTGCTCGCCGCGTATTCGGGGAATTCCGCCCCCGTGGAGGCGCTCGCCGACGCGATGAACACCACGCTCTTCATTTTGCCCGTAAAGGCATATTTCTCGGTGACGCGCACCGTCCCTTTCAGATTGATCTCGATGTCTCTCCCGCTGTCCTGCACCCCCGCATTGTTGATAAGGCACTCCGCGTCCCCGATCTCGGGCAGGGGCCCGCGCGAAATATCGGCGGCGAAGTGGACGTAATCCGGGTGGGAAAGAGAGGCGGGGAGAATGTCGATCCCGCACACCTCGTGCCCGCAGGCGAGAAATTTTTCGGCGATCGCCCGCCCGATCCCCTGCGAAGAGCCCGTAACGATCGTTTTCATGCCTTCTCCTCCGTCTTTGCGCCCCTTGCGGCGACGTATTCGAGGTACTCCCTCCCCACGCCGCTCTTTTCCCAGCTCCTGCACACGCGGTATCCGAGAGGCGAGAACACGGCCTCGATGAAGAGCTCTGCGAGCATGCCCGTTGCGGCGCAGGTGACGCACTGCAGGGGGGTCCACCCGAAGAAAAAGAAACTCACGAGGAAGGCGAACACGAGGTTGTCGGCAAACTGCCCGAGCGCCGTCGAGAGATAGGTACGGCAGGCGTAGGCGAAAAACCCGTCCGGGTTCTTTTTGAAGAGCTTGCCGATCCCCCAATTCGAGAAGTTGTTGATGACCGCCGAAACGGCGAACGCCGCCGTGCTCCCGAGGAGGACGTACCACGTCCCCCCGAAGGTTTTATCGAGGGCTTCGTTTACGACGGGCTGCTCGCCGAAGTCGAAAAACGCACCCCATGTCCCCGGAATGAGGCTCGCGAGGTAGAAAATGAGGCAGAAGAGAAGGTTCACTCCGACCGCGAAGAGGGAGACGAGCGTCGCCGCGCGGGGGCCGTATCTTCGGGTGAGCACGTCCATACACAAAAAGGCCACCCACGAGACGATGATGCCGCAGTCGAGGGCGAGCCAATCGAGATCGAGGTCGAGGCTCTTGTTCGCGAGCAGGTTCATCGCGAACACCGAGAGAAGGAAGAGGGTGAGGGTTACGGGCGGAACGGAACGGAACAGGGCGCGGCACTCCCCGAAAAAAGCCGCAAGTTTTCGCTTCATACGAAGCCTCCTTGTTTTTTATCGCACCGAAACGGTGCATTCCCCGTGGGGAACCGCGCAGGGATGGTTTTGCAAGGAACATCCCGCACGAGTTTTATTATACGAAATTTTTAGGGCGATGTAAAGTTTTTCCGACCCCTTTTGCGGATTTTATTGCAAAAAATGCGCGACGGAAATGCGGAGAACGCCTCTGCCCGCGGTTTCTCCTTGAGGGGGCAGGTCTTGCCCCCCACCCCTACCCCGCCCAGCGCAAGGCATGCCTACGGCACCTTCAAAGGGGGCAGGTTCCCTCCTCATTCCGAGCGAAGCGAGCGAATCTTTCAAGATACACTCGGGCTGCGCCCTCGGTATGAGGAGAGGGTGTACCGCCCGCCCCTACTGCGGAGGCGGGAATGACGCCCATTCTCGGCACCTCTCTTTCCGTGTCATCGGCGCCCCTTTTTCGCGTCATTCCGAGCGAAGCGAGCGAATCTCTCTTCCGCGCGTGCGAAAAGAAAGCGGGCGCGGGATCAGTCTTCCAATCCCGCGAGGTAGTCGATGGAAACGCCGAAAAAGCGCGAAAGCGCCACAAGTTTCGAGAGCGTGGGCTCGCACCGCCCGATCTCCCATAAACTCACAATGGACTTCCCGACGTCGATCTCTTTGGCAAGCTGTACCTGCCCTATCCCCTTTTCCTGTCTGAGTGCGCGAAGCCGTTCGCCGAATGGATTCTCCATACCGTTATTTTCCCATAATCATGGGAAAATAACTTGACTTCCCATTATAATGGGAGTATAATAGAGAAAATTACCATAGGAGGAAGTCGTATGTTTTGCAAAAATTGCGGCACGCAGATCGACGACAAAGCCGTCATTTGCCCCCATTGCGGAGTGCCCCAAAGCGCGCTCGGCCGCGAGATGGCCCAGCCCGCCCCTGCACAAAAGCAGGAGACCAATGTCCTTGCGATCCTCGGTTTGGTCCTTTCCTTTTTCGTTGCGATCGCGGGTCTGGTGTGTTCGATCCTCGGCATGAAAAAGGCGAAAGAGCTCAACGGGAGCGGACGCGGACTTGCCGTGGGGGGACTTGTTGTCAGTATCGTCAGCATGGCTTTGTCCGTCGTGTACCTTATAACGTACATCGCGTTGATCGTGTCGTTTGCGGTGTAGTACGGCGGACTATCGGACGGAGATCCGCTCACGCGCCGTGCCGCCCGCACTCGCGGGCAGCACGGCGGTTCGGGATGACGCGGCGGAGCGCATGCGCCCCGCCGCGTCATTTCGAACGCAGTGAGAAATCTCGCCCTTCCGCACTTGCGGAAGATCGGGGGCAACCCGCACCCCTGCCCTCGCCCCCAAAGGAGGGCGAGGGCAGGTTTCTCCTCATTCCGAGCGAAGCGAGTAAATCTTTCAAGATACACTCGAGCTACGCCCTCGGTATGAGGAGAGGGTGTGCCGCCCACCCCCCTACCCCCCTCATTGCGGTAAAAGGCGCAACATATCATACGGGCGCCTTTTCCCGAAAGCCATATGGAAGGCCCACGGAGGGGGCGGGTCTTCCACCCCCCACCCTAACCCTCCCCCCTCAAGTATAAGGGGGGAGGCAAGAGAAAGAGCGCCGCCCCGCACCGCCTCAAACGAGGGAGGAGGTGAAAAACCGTAAATCGGGGCGCGCAGAAAGCAAACCCCCTGCCTTCGGCGGGGGGACTAAGGGGGGTGGCGGAGAACGAGGGGCAAAGAGGGCGGGAATAGCAAAAAGCGGCGGAGAAATCCGCCGCTTTCTTTTGAGGTCCGTTATTCGAGCTCGAAGGCGCCCGTGTAGAGCTGGTAATACTTGCCCTTCATGTCGATGAGCTGTTCGTGGGTGCCGCGCTCGATGATCCGCCCGTGCTCCAGGACCATGATGACGTTGGAGTTCTTCACGGTGGAGAGCCTGTGGGCGATGACGAACACCGTTCTCCCCTCCATGAGTTTATCCATGCCGCGCTGCACGATCGCCTCCGTGCGCGTATCGATGGAGGAGGTCGCCTCGTCGAGGATCATCACGGGCGGGTCGGCAACGGCGGCGCGGGCAATGGAGAGAAGCTGCCGCTGTCCCTGCGAGAGGTTCGCGCCGTTTTGGTGGAGCATGGTGTTATACCCCTCGGGAAGACGCACGATGAAGTCGTCCGCGCCCGCGAGCTTTGCCGCCGCGATGCACTCCTCGTCCGTCGCGTCGAGCTTGCCGTAGCGGATATTCTCCATCACGGTGCCCGTGAAGAGGTTGGTGTCCTGCAAGACCATGCCGATGGCCCTCCGCAGCTCCCCTTTCTTGATCTTGTTTACGTTGATCCCGTCGTAGCGGATTTTCCCGTCCTGAATGTCGTAGAAGCGGGTGAGGAGGTTGGTGACCGTCGTCTTGCCCGCGCCCGTCGCGCCCACGAAGGCGACCTTCTGCCCGGGCTTGGCGTAGAGGCTGATGTCGTGCAGCACGATCTTATCGGGCTCGTAGCCGAAGTCGACCTCTGCCATGCGGATGTCCCCTTCGAGCTTCGTATAGGTGACGGAGCCGTCGCTGTGGGGGTGTCTCCACGCCCAGATGTGGGTGCGCTCCTCGCACTCGACGAGCTCGCCGTTCTCCTCCCGCGCATTCACGAGGGTGACGTAGCCCTCGTCCTCCTCGGGCTTTTCGTCGATGAGGGCGAAGAGGCGCGCCGCACCCGCAAGCCCCATGATGACCGAGTTCACCTGGTTGGAGACCTGGTTGACGTTGTTGGAGAATTGGCGGGCAGCCTGCAAAAAGGCGAGGATGATCGCGGGCGTAAAGAGGGCGAATTCCTCGGGCTTGATGAGTGCGCTGAGCCCGATGTTCTTCGTAAACCCGCACAGGATGAACACGCCGCCGATGACCGCGATGAGGACGTAGAGCACGTGCCCGAAGTTGCCGAGGATGGGCATGAGCATGTTGGCATAGGCGTTCGCGCGGTACGACTGGTCGCACAAGTGGTCGTTCACCTTGTCGAAGTCCGCCTTCGCCGCCTCCTCGTGACAAAAGACTTTCACGACCTTCTGCCCGTTCATCATCTCCTCGACGAAGCCCTCCGTCGCCGCGACCGCGCGCTGCTGCCCGAGGAAGAACCTCCCCGCGCCGCCGCCCACGACTTTGGTGACGAACAGGATAAAGAGGATACTCACGAGCACGACGAGCGAGAGCCACACGTTGAAGTAGATCATCAAGGCGAACACGGTGAGCACCATCACGCCCGACGTAAGAAGCTGCGGGAGAGACTGCGAGATCATCTGCCGCAAGGTGTCTATATCGTTGGTGTAGTAACTCATGATGTCGCCGTGGTTGTGGGTGTCGAAGTACTTGATGGGGAGCTCCTGCATCCCGTCGAACATCTGCCCCCGCATCTTTTTGAGGAAGCCCTGCGTCATGATCGCCATGAGCTGTTTATCCACCGCGCCCGCCGCGAAGGAGATCGCATAGAGCCCGATGAGGGTGAGCATGTTCCGCGTGATCTCCCCGCCGTAGGCCGCCCAGCCGAGGGAGAGATCGGCATTTTCGAGCACGGTGTAGACGTTGCCCATAAAGAGGGCGGGCAGCGCCGAGATGATCGCGTTGAGGATGATGAGGGCGATCGTGATGGGCGCCATCCTCGGATAAAATTTGAAGAGCGCTTTCAAAGTGCGTTTGAAGGTCCCCTTCGGCGCCTTCATCGCCGCTCCCTTTCCGCCGCGGGGGGGACGCATGTTCATTTTAGGCATTGCCGTCACCTCCCTTCTCCTCCAAGGCGCCCATTTCGCCGAGCGAGGAGACCGCCTTTCCGCCCTTGTTTTGGGTGGTGTAGACCTCGGTATAGATGTCGTTGGTGCCGAGGAGCTCCTCATGGGTGCCGACGGCGACGATCCTGCCCGCGTCCATGATGATGATGCGGTCGGCGTCCTCCACCGAGGAGGTGCGCTGGGCGATGATGATCTTGGTCGTAGACGGAATGTAGTCGCGGAACGCCTTCCTGATGAGGGCGTCCGTGTGGGTATCCACCGCGGAGGTGCTGTCGTCCAAAATGAGGATCTTGGGCTTTTTCAGAAGGGCGCGCGCAATGCAGAGGCGCTGCTTCTGCCCGCCCGAGACGTTGGTGCCCCCCTGCTCGATGTAGGTATCGTATTTCTTGGGGAAGGTTTGGATGAACTCATCCGCCTGCGCGAGACGGCACGCCTCCTCGAGCTCCTCGTCGGTGGCGTCCGGATTGCCCCAGCGGAGGTTCTCCTTGATGGTACCCGAGAAGAGGACGTTCTTTTGGAGGACGACGGCAACTTGGTTGCGGAGGGACTCCAAGTCGTATTCTTTCACGTCCCTGCCCCCCACTTTCACGGTGCCCTCCGTCGCGTCGTAGAGACGGGAGATGAGGTTGACGAGGGAGGTCTTGCCCACGCCCGTGCCGCCGATGACGCCGATCGTCTCTCCCGACTTTATGTGCAGGTCGATGTCTTCGAGCACGTTCCGCTCCGCCGCCGCCGAATATTTGAAGGAGACGCCGTCGAAGTCGATGGAGCCGTCCTCCACCTCATGCACGGCGTTTTCGGGGCTGTGCAGGGTGGGCACCTCGCGGAGGACTTCGTCGATACGGCGGGCGCTCTCGATTGACATCGTGATCATGGCAAAGATCATGGAGAACATCATGAGAGACATGAGGATCTGCATGCCGTAGACGATGATCTGCGAAATATCCTCGGGCCCGACGCTCACGCCAAAGCCGACGTTCACTTTGTCGAGGATGACCCACGAGCCGAGGAAGAGCACCGAGGAGAGCACCGAATAGAAGAAGAACTGCATCACGGGGTTGTTCCACGCGAGGATGCGCTCCGCCTTTGTGAAGTCCAGCTGCACGTCGGTCGCGGCGCGGTCGAACTTCTCCTTTTCGTAATCCTCGCGGACATACGCCTTCACGACGCGGATCCCCGAGACGTTCTCCTGAATGCTCTCGTTGAGGTTATCGTACTTCTTGAAGACCCGCCTGAAGAGCGGCATCGTCTTCCACATGATGAAAAAGAGGATGGCGGCAAGGGGCGGGATGACCCCCACGAAGATCCACGCGAGGTTCCCCG
>CANREU010000089.1 GCA_947629725.1 uncultured Clostridia bacterium | reverse complement strand
TCAAACCCGTCGGTATCCCGCTCGTAGGAGCCCTTCTGCTCGTTATACTGCGCGGTGAAGAGCTGTTCCGCCCATTGATAGTCGTTTTCCTTGAGTTTCTGCTCGGCGTAGTACTCGAGGGACTCGGTGAGTTTGGAGACGAGCGCCGATTCGTACATCGTCTTGCGCTGGAGCTTGTAGTAGGAGAGGGAGGAGATGTCGGTCACGTCCTCGTTCTTCTGAAGGAGGGAGTTGTTGCGGAGCCCCGAGAGGAAATCGCCGTATGCCCTTCTGCGGCTCGTGGTGGTGGAACCTTCGACCGCCTCATAGCTGCCGCACTCCGCGGCGACCGCGCTCGAAATTTCCGTCGTCTCCCCCGTGCCCGTGAAGATCTTGTAGGCGGGATCGTAGTAGTCCTCGTCCTCCGTGCCCACGCCCGTGGGAGTGGTGCGCGAACCGGACGAAGTTTCGCTGTCCCCGTCGTCGTCCGTGCCCTTCACATAGTTGGGCTCCTGTGCGTCGAGGGTGTTGTTGAAGAACACTTTGAGGTTATACTCCGTCTGCCCGCGCTCCTCTTCGGTGAGATAGTAGGCGAGGGTGGCGACGTCGTCGTCCTTATGCGCCTCGCGGTAGGCGGTGAGCTCCTCGACGGAGTAGTCCTTGACCTTGCCGTCCTCCGCCGTGTAGCCGTTTTCGAGGAAGTATGCCTGCGCGTATTGCAGGAAGATCTGCTGGTTCACGAGACTGTCGCAGATCGCCTCAAAGGTATCGGCATACGACCAGCCGCTCTGCTGCATCGCCGAGTAGCCGCTCGTGATGTAGGTCATCATCATGTCGCGCTTATACACGGTGGCGGGAGCGATCGCGCTCTTGTAGGCGGCGAACTCCCCTCCCTCCGCGAAATCGGCGCTCTTCGTGATGTCGATCGTCGCGATCACCTGATCCATATTTTTGGCGACGTCCTGTGTGATGAGGTCGCACCCTGCGCATACGCCGCAGGCAAGCACTGCCGCAACCGAGACCGCCGCTACCGCTTGATACTGTTTTTTCATAATACGCTCCGAGCTTCTGTGATTGCGCGAAAGGGCCTCCCGCGCATAATACGAGTTTTATTATACCCTATTTTAAGGAAATGTGCAAATAATTCTGCGTGAAAATCACGCAAAAGTTGCGGCAAATTTAAGAAATTTCGTCATTTGGACCATCGTCTTGCCGCCGTCGCCCATCGGACGGAAGCGCAAAACGGGGGCGCTCGTCATCTCGAGCCCGACAAAGGCGCGGAATTTTTCCATCGCCGCCGCCATCCCGTCCCCCGCGAGAGCGGAAAGATCGGCAAATTCGAGGGCGCCTCCCCTCTGGTCCACGGAGATCTTCCGCACCCGCATTTTCTGCGCGTAGCTCTTCAGAAGCGCGATGACGAGGAGGTTCAAAGTCTCCCGCGGAAGGGGGCCGTAGGTGTCCTCCATCGCCGTGCACACCCGCTTGTAGTCGGCGGCGGAGCGGATCTCCGCGATCTGCTTGTAGCAGTCCATCCTGCCCGCACCCGACTCCACATAGCTCTCGGGGATGCAGGACGCCGTCTTCACGTCGAGGTCGACGCTCTCCGTCCTCTCCCCCGTGAGTTCCTCTTTGAGGATCTTGGCGTAGAGCTCGTAGCCCACTTTATCCATCTGCCCGTGCTGTTCGGCACCGAGGACGTTCCCCGCTCCCCGTATCTCGAGGTCGCGCATGGCGATGCGGAAGCCCGAGCCGAGCTCGGTGAACTGCATGATCGCCTTGAGCCGCTCGACGGCGCTCTCCGACATGATCTTCTCCGCCTTGTAGGTGAAATAGGCGTGGGCGAGCCGCCCGCCCCGTCCCACCCTTCCGCGGAGCTGGTAGAGCTGGGAGATGCCGAGCCTGTCCGAATCGATGACCACAATGGTGTTCGCATTGGGGAGGTCGATCCCGTTTTCGATGATGGTGGTCGTGACAAGCACGTCATACTCCCCGCGGTAGAAGCCGAACACCCCCCTTTCGAGGACGGACTTCTCCATCCGCCCGTGGGCGACGGCGACGCGCGCCTCGGGGACGATCTCTTTGAGACGGGCCGCGAAAGTCTGGATGCTCTCCACTTTGTTGTAGAGGACGAAGGTCTGCCCGCCCCGCGCGATCTCGCGGACGCAGGCGTCGCGGAGAAGGGTCTCCGTCTCCTCGGCGACGTAGGTCTGCACGGGGAGCCGCGCATGCGGCGGCGTTTGGATGGTGGAGATGTCGCGGATGCCCGAGAGGGACAAATGCAGGGTGCGCGGGATGGGGGTCGCCGTCATCGTGAGACAGTCGACGTCCCGCTTGTAGTTCTTGATCTTCTCCTTGTGTTCCACGCCGAAACGCTGCTCTTCGTCGAGGACGAGGAGCCCCAGGTCGCGGAATTTCACGTCGTCCGAGAGGAGGCGGTGGGTGCCGATGGCGAAGTCCGCGTCCCCCCGCGCGAGGGCGGAGAGCGCCTCGCGGATCTCCTTTTCGGTGCGGAAGCGGTTGAGGCAGACGATCCGCACGCCGAACTCCTTCATGCGTTCGGCGGCCGTCTGATAGTGCTGTTCGGAGAGCACCGTGCTCGGGCAGAGGAGGGCCGCCTGCTTGCCCGCGAGCACGCAGCGGTAGACGGCGCGGAGGGCGACCTCCGTCTTGCCGAAGCCGACGTCCCCCACGAGGAGCCTGTCCATCACCTTGTCCGAACACATGTCCGCCTCGATCTCCTCGGCGGAGGTGAGCTGGTCGGGGGTCTCCTCATAGGGAAACGCCGCCTCGAATTCCTCCATCTCCTCGGTGTAGGCGGGGAAGACGTAGCCCTTCCGCTCCCTGCGCTCGGCATAGAGGGCGCGGAGGTCGAACGCCATCTTCTTGAGGGAGGCGCGCACCCGCGCCTTCACCCGCTCGAACTCCCCTCCCCCGATCTTGGAGAGGGAGGGCGTGTCCCCGCCCATGTATTTGGAGAGGACGTCCATCTGCTCGACGGGAACGTACAGACTGTCCCCGTCCTTATATTCGACGGCGACATACTCCTTCACACCGTCCGTCGTCTCGATCTTCTTGGTCCCCGTAATCTTCCCCACGCCGTATTTTTCGTGTACGGCGTAGTCCCCTATCTCGGGCGCGACGAAGAGGTCCCCCCGCTTTTTGCGGATGCGCTTCGCCCCCGCCGCCTTCGGGAAGAGGTCGGAGGTGCCGATGCAGGCGAGCTTGCACTCGTGCAGCAAAAATCCCTGCGGGAGGGTGCCGCCGAGCACCGCGATCCCGCGGAATCCGCCGAGGCTCTCCGTGAGGGGGGAGACGGGGAGGTACTCCTCCGAGAGGGTCTCCTTGAGTTTCTCCGCCCGCTCCGCCGTGCCGCACCAAAGGAGGACGCGATACCCCGTCCTTTGCCATGCCTTGAGGTCGGAGATGAGGGAGGGAATGTCGTTGAGATCCCGCCGCGCGGGCGCGGAGGGGAAGGAATAGAGCCCCATCGGGCGGAAAAAGAAGGGGTCCTCCGTGAACGTCTGCAGGGCGCAGGCGCGGGTCCCCGAGCGGTCGCACACCCTCTCGCGGGCAGCGTATTGCCCAACGGAAAACCGCATCGCCTCCCCTCCCGCAAGGAGGGCGCGGAAACGGTCCTCATGCTCTTGGTAGAGCCCGTTGAGCTTCTCGCGGATGAGCTTACATTCGTCGAAAAAGAACTGTACCTCCCGCGGGATGAGCGAGAACAATTCCCTCGAATTGGATAGGAGGGGTAGGATAAAATCGGAGCGGAAACCCGCTTCCCCGAGTTCCTCCGCGATGGCGCGCGCCCGCCCCTTCTCTTTGGAGAGGGCGACTTCGCGCTCGAGGACGGAGCGGATCTTCTCCTCCTCTCCCTCGCCGGGGAAGACGTCCGTCGCGGCGACGATCTCGGCGGAGGAGACCTGCTGAAAACGCTCTCCCGTGATCTCGTCGTAAGGCTTGATCGCCTCCACCTCGTCGCCGAAGAAGTCGATCCGCACGGGGTGCTCAAAGTTGACGGGGAAGATGTCGAGGATGTCGCCGCGCACGGCGAACGCCCCCTTGCTCTCCACCGTGTATTCGCGGGAATAGCCCGCGCGCACGAGCTCCTCCGCAAGGCTTGAGAGGCTGTGCTCCTCCCCCGTGCGAAGGCGGAACACCTTGATCTTTTCGGGGACGAGCTGCACCGCCGCCTCGATGTCGCACACGAGCACGTCCGCCCCCTCCTGCCACTGCCAGAGGGCGGTGAGACGGCGGTAGAGCGCGTCCTTCGAGCGGGCGCGGGCGAAGGTAAGGACCTCGTCCTTCGCGGCAAGAAGGGCGACTTTCTTGCCCGAAAGCGCCCCGATGGACTGCGCGGCGCGCTGCGCGGTGAGCGCGTCGGCGGTGACATACACCAAACGCCCCTCCCATGCCGCCGCAATGAGGTATTTCTGCGCGTCGGAGAGACCGCACGCCGCGAGGGGCTTGCCGTTCTCCAAATCGTGCGCAAGGGCGGGATAATCCCCGCCCAGATCGTAGAGAGAGAAGAAGTTCATCCGTTATACTTGGTCATCACGCGGTCGCAATCCTCCCCCTCCGCGAGGGCGAGCGCCGCCTCCGCCGCCCGCTTGCAGGCGGAAGCGAAGAGTTCGTAATCCTCCCTCTTGACGTCGGAAAGGACATAGTTGATGAGGGGGACGGAAGATTCGGGATCGCGGATGCCGATGCGCACGCGGGGAAACTCCGTGCCGAGCTCGGCGACGATCGAGCGCATCCCGTTGTGCGTGCCCGCGCTCCCCGAGGGACGCACCCGCACATGCCCTTTGGGGAGATCGTAGTCGTCGTAAATGACGGCGATCTCCTTCGGGGAGAGCTTGTATTTCGCCATGAGCTGCTTCACGCTCCGCCCCGAGGCGTTCATATAGGTGAGAGGACGGGCGACGACGATCTTCTCGCCGCCGAGATACCCCTCCGCGACGCTCGCCTCGCACTCCTTCTTTTTGAACTTCGCGCCGAGCGCCTCGGCGACGTCCCCCGCGGCAATGTACCCGAGGTTGTGGAAATTCTTTTCATACTGCTTCTCGGGATTTCCGAGACCGACGATGAGAAACATATTCACCTTCCGCCCCTGCAGGGGCATAAACGAACGCCGCCGCAACCGCGGCGGCCCCTTTTTTCTACCGTTCACGTCACGCCGCCGCGTCCTTTGCAGCGGAAGGGTAAGGCTTTCTCTGCGGCGAGGGTCTCTACCCCTCATACCGAGGCTCCATAGGAGCCGAGTGTATCTTGATTTTAAGATTCACTCACTCCGCCTGCGGCTCCGTTCGGAATGAGGAGCCCCCCGCGCCCGTAGCTATAAATACTGCGCGGAGCAGGGTTCCCCTGCGGCAGCGCACTCAATTTGCGCGACCCTTCGCGCTTATTGTACGGGCAAGCGATTTGGAGAACAACTGCGTTTCCCGCAAGAGTAACTTTCCTCGCGCGATTTTTTGCATTGATAGTCGGTGGCGGACCCCCGCCCCTACCCCTCCCCCTGGCGCAGGGGGAGGGCAAGAAAACAGGGCAGCACAGGGGGCCGCACGGTTAGCTCGTGGCAAAAAATCGCGCGAAAAGGCGCAAAAGATTTTGCGCGAAATAATCAGTCGTAGATCTTGCTCATCGGCTTATCGAGGTAGACGTTCTCGATCGCAGCCGCCCAAATATCCGCCGTAGAGAGGATTTTGATCTTGGACAAATTCTTTTCGGGGGGAAGGAGGATGGTGTCGAGCATCACGAGCTCGGAGATGGGCGATTTTTCAAGCCGCTCCAGCGCGGGTCCCGAGAGCACCGCGTGGGTGCAGCATGCCTTGATCTCCTTTGCGCCCGCGTCCACCAACGCCTGCGCGCCCTGGCAGATGGTGCCCGCCGTGTCGATCATGTCGTCCACGAGGAGGCACTTTTTGTCCTTGACCTCGCCGATGATGTTCATGACCTCCATCACGTTCGCGCGCGGGCGGCGCTTATCGATGATGGCGAGCGGGCAGCCGAGGCGCTCCGCCACCTTCCTCGAACGGTTCACACTGCCCACATCGGGCGAGACGACGATGAAGTCCTCGTCGAGCTTGTCCGCATAGTAGTTGTAGAGGGTGGGCCCGCCGAGGAGATTGTCCACGGGAATGTTGAAAAAGCCCTGTATCTGCGCGGCGTGCAGGTCCATCGTGAGGACCCTGTCCGCGCCCGCCGACGTGAGAAGGTCGGCAACGAGTTTTGCGGTGATGGGGTCGCGCGAGCGGGCTTTTCTATCCTGCCGCGCATAGCCGAAGTAGGGCATCACGGCGGTGACCCGCCCTGCGGAAGCACGCTTTGCCGCGTCGATCATGATGAGGAGTTCCATCAGATTGTCGTTGACGGGGGCGGACGTCGATTGGATGATGAACAGGTCCCTCCCGCGAACGGTCTCCCCGATGTGGACGGAAGTCTCCCCGTCGGAGAACTTCGTCACTTCGACCTCACCCAGCCCCGTGTTGAGCTTGCGCGCGATCGCCTCTGCGAGCGGACGGTTGGAGTTGCCGGCAAACAGCTTGATTTCGTTTCCGTGTGTGATCATGCCATGTTCCTTTGTTCGTTTTCTCGCGTACCTCTTATATTGTAGCTTTTTTCGGGATTTTCGTCAATCGTTTCGGGGGTGCGAAAATAATTTATTTCCGCCCCCGCCCTTCCCTCATTCCGGGCCCTCGCAGAGGGGGAGCTGTCACGCACGCCGCCCTTTCTTGGCGCCCCCTTGAGGGGGAGCTCCGCCGTGACCTTTACGGCGGTGAGGGGGTGTTGTGCGACAATCGGG
>CANREU010000088.1 GCA_947629725.1 uncultured Clostridia bacterium | reverse complement strand
CCCCTCGTCTGCACCTCGACGGAGAGGACGCTTGCGCGCGCCTCCGCGAGATAGGTGCGGAACACCTCGCCGAGTTGGAGCAATTCGCCGAAGTAGAAATCGGAAGAAGCGGTCTTCCCGACCTCTGCGGAGAGCGGGAAGAGGGGCGTCACGATCTCCTTCCCATCGCTGTAACTCACCTTTTCGCAGAGCACTTCGATCGCGGGGAGCCCGTCGTAACGGCTCTCGTTTTTCTCCGGGAGCGCGAGGCAGTAGCCCGTCTCGTCGAGCATGGCGTAACCGCCCCTCTCGCGGGGAAAGGCGAACGTCTCCCTCCGCTCCACGACCTTGAGGTCCACCCCCGTGGGATACTTCTTGTTGAGGGATTCGAGCTTGAAGCAGGGATATTCGGCGACGCGCGCCTCCACGTCTTTGAGCTTCAAAAAGGTCGTGCTCTTGCCGAGGAACTTGTCGTCGAGCTTCTTCTGGAGTTCCTCCGCCTCCCGCGCGCCTTCCGCCGAATAGACGACGAAATCGGCGCGGACCTTCGTCACCGTGAACACGGCGTTGAGGCCCGCCGCCAGCACGGCGACGAGCAGAATGAGCGATACGATCGTGGATATGAGGATCTTGATTCCCGTTTTCATCGGTGATTCTCCGCTTGGGGACGGCTATGTGCGCACTCTGCGGATGTCCGCCCCGAGTTCCTTGAGTTTTTCGCGAAAGTCGGCGTAGCCCCTGTCGATGTGGGAGAGGTCGAGCACTTCCGAAGTCCCCTCCGCGCCGAGCGCCGCAACGACGAGCGCCGCGCCGCCCCGCAGGTCCCCCGCCGTCACCGTCGCCCCGTGCAGCCGCTTCACGCCGCGCACGAAGGCATTCCGCCCCCGCACTTCGACGTCCGCGCCCATCTTCTGCAATTCGGGCACATACTTGAAGCGGGTCTCGAAGAGGTTTTCGACGATGAGGGCGCAGCCCTCGCAGGTCGCGTTGAGGACGGTCGCCTGTGCCTGAAGGTCGGTGGGAAAGCCCGGGAAGGGCATCGTCTCGATCCTTCGGTTGGAATGGAGCCGCCCGCGGCTCTCTATTCTTATTCTATCATTTTTCACCCCTATTTTGCAACCGTTTTCACGCAATTTATGTAAAAGAAAACGCACGTTTTCCGCGCGCACGCCGACGACCTCCGTCTCGCCGCCGCAGACGGCGCATGCGATGAGGAAAGTCCCCGCCTCTATGCGGTCCTTCACGGGCTCCCATTCGACGCCGCCGAGGCTCTTCACTCCCTCTATCACGACGACGTCCGTCCCCGCGCCCCGCACCTTCGCCCCCATCGCGTTGAGAAAATTCTGGAGGTCGACGATCTCGGGCTCCTTCGCCGCCCCCTGCAGCACCGTTCTCCCCTCCGCCTTCACCGCGGCGAGCAGGATGTTCTCCGTCGCCCCCACGCTCGGGAAATCGAGGACGATCTCCGCCCCCTTCAATTTGCCGCACTCGCAGAGCACGTAGCCGTCCCGCTCGCGGATATTTACGCCGAGCCTTTTGAGGGCGCTCAGATGGAGGTCGATGGGACGGAGCCCGATGTCGCAGCCGCCCGGGTAGGCGATGAGGGCCCGCCCGAAGCGGGTGAGAAGGGAGCCGAGCATGAACACGGAGGAACGCAGTTCCTTCGTGAGGGCGGATGAGATCTCGTGAGAGCAGGCGTCGGAGCTGTCGATCACGGCGTCCTCCCCGCAAAAATGCACTTCCGCACCGAGTTCCCGCAAGATCTGCGCCATGCAAAAGACGTCGGTTATCTTGGGTACGGCGCGGATCGTCACCTGTTTGTCGGTCAAGATCGAGGCGGCAAAGAGCGGCAGAACGGAATTTTTCGCCGATTGCAGGCGCACGCTTCCGCAGAGCCGCTTTCCCCCGTCAATGATGAATTTATCCATATGTTCTCTCCTCGGGTAGACAGGCGCTCCCCGCAGGCGGAGAGCGCTTTATCGGTCAGTATATCTTATGAAACCCGAGGGTACCTTGTTCTTTTTCCTCCGCGAAGCGCCGTAGACGATCCCCATTCCCCCCATCGTGACGACGAGGGAGGTATTCCCCGCCGAGATGAGGGGAAGAGGGAGCCCCGTCGGCGGGATGCAGCCGCTCACGACGAGGGCGTTGAGGGAGCACTGCACCGCAAAGGCGAGCACGATCCCCGAAACGAGCATGAACCCGAAGAAAGTATCGCAGGAATAGGCGATCTTCATTCCCCGCCACACGATGAATCCGATGGCGAGAAAGAGGAGGAGCACCCCGAAAAAGCCCGTTTCCTCCGCGATGACGGCGAGGATGAAGTCGCTCTCCGCGAAGGGAAGAAAGCGGTATTTTTGGCGGGAGCGGAAGAGCCCCGTACCGAAAAATTTCCCGTTTCCGAGCGCATAGAGGGACTGGATGAGCTGATACCCCTCCTCCTTCGGCGAAGCCCACGGGTCCACGAACGCCGAGAGCCGCTGCAGGCGGTAGGGCGCGGCGGCGATGAGGGCGGGCACCGCGAGGAGGACGGGGATGACGACGGCGGCGAGGGAACGGTAGGTCGCCCCGCCAAGAAAGAGGAGCCCGATGAGGAGCGCCGCTATGCACATGGTGACGGACATGTTCGGCTCGAGCATCACGAGCGCGCACACCGCGATCCCCGCAAGGAGGACGGGGAGGATCCCTCGGAAGGTGCGCATGCGGGCGGGATCCTTCGCAAAGTAGCCCGCCGCAAAGAGAATGATCCCGTATTTTGCGATCTCGGAGGGCTGGACGGTGAACGCGCCGAACCCGATCCAGCGGGTCGCGCCGTAGTTGCTCTTCCCCACCCCCGGGACGAACACGAGCGCGAGGAGGACGAGGGAGAGAAGAAGGGCGGGAACACCGAGCTTTTTGAGTTTTTCGCAGGGGACGAAGGAGAGCCCGATCATGAGTGCGAGCCCGAGGAGGAAGCCGACGAGCTGCTTGCGGAAGAAGTAGAGCGGGTCGCCGTACTGCACCTCGGCGTTGTAATAGCTCGCCGAATACACGCACACCACGCCGTATGCCGCGACCCCCGCGACGGCGAAGAGAAAGAGAAGGTCCCCTCTCCCCCTATCCGCGGCGGTCTTCGGCGGCTTTATGCGCTTACTCGCCCTGTTCTTCACGCCCCGCGCCCCCGCTTGCCGCGCTCCCGCGGCGGGTCTCCTCTTCCGCAAGCAGCCGCACGATCTCCGCAAATCGGTCCCCCCGCTCCTCGTAACTTCTGAAGGCGTCGAAACTTGCGGAGGCGGGCGAAAGAAGCACGCTCTGCCCCTTTTTCGCGATGAGGCGGGCGACGCGCACCGCCGTGTCGAAGGGACGGCAGAGGGTCACCGCGCCATACCCCTCCTTGCGGGCGGCGTCGAGCACGCGGAAGGCGTTTTCACCGAAGATGACGGCGTGCACCACCTCCGAATTTTTGACGGCGGCAAAGAGGGGCTCGTAGGAATAGCCCTTGTCCCGCCGATAAGGAGGACGATCTCCCCCTTCACGCTGCCGATCCCCTTCACCGCCGAGTCGACATTGGTCGCCTTCGAGTCGTCGATAAAGGTCACCCCGCCGACCTCCCCCACCTTTTCGAGGCGGTGTTTTACGCCGCGGAAATTTTTGAGGGCGGCAGAGATCGCGGCGTTTCCCGCCCCCATGAGACGGGCGGCGCAGATCGCAGCGAGGGCGTTGGCTCGGTTGTGGTCTCCCCCTATGGGAAGCTCGCCGCAGGGGAAGAGCTTCTCCCCGCGGTAGCAAAAATATCCGTCCTCTATGTAGCCGCCGTCCACCCTCTCGCGGAAGGAGAACCAAACGACTTTGGAGCGGGTCTTTTCGGCAAACCCGCGCACGACGGGGTCGTCGTAATTGAGAACGGCATACTCGCTCTCCCCGCCGTTTTTAAGGAGGCGGGACTTGAGGAAGATGTAGTTCTCCATGTTGTAGTGGCGGTTGAGATGGTCCTCCGTGACGTTCAAAACGACGGCGACGTGCGGGCGGAGGGAATAGAGCGTTTCAAGCTGGAAGGAGGAGATCTCCGCGACGGCGATCCCGTCCTCCCCGAGTTCGTTCAAACAGGATGTGAGGGGGCGCCCCACGTTGCCGCAGGCGACCGCGTGCTTCCCCGCGGCGTTCAGGATCCCCTCGAGCATGGCGACGGTGGTCGTCTTGCCGTTGGTCCCCGTCACGGCTACGCACGGGCAGCGCAGGCCGAGTGCGCCGAGTTCCGCCTCGCCGATGACCCGCTTCCCCGCCCGCTTGAAGGAGACGGGCAGCGGGTGGTCGATGGGGATCCCGGGGCTCAGAACGAGTATATCGCACGCCTCCGCCGCGCGGTCGAGTTCTTCCTTGCGCACGATGCGGCACCCCCGCTCCGCGAGCTGTGTTTGCGCCGCGGCGACGTTCTCGCTCTCCACGTCGTCGTAGGCATACACCTCCGCGCCCTTTTCGCGGAGATATTCGCTTGCGGCGATCCCCGAGCGGGAGAGCCCCGCGACAAGAAAGGTCTGTTCGGTAAAAAGCATACATTCTCCTTTTCCCCTTCGGGGAGTCAGGCGAACGGCAGCAGCGCGAGCGCCCCCGCGACCAGCGTGACAGCGGTGTAGGCGTAGGCGATCTTCGCCTCGGTGTACCCCATCTGCTGGAAGTGGTGGTGGACGGGCGCCATGCGGAAGATCCGTTTGCCCGTTTTTTTATAATATATTACTTGGAGAATGACGGATATGCTTGAAAGGACAAAGGTCGCCCCGACGACCGGAAGAAGGAGAAGGTTGCCCGAAAAGATCGCGGCGCACGCGGCAAAGCCGCCGAGGGAAAGGGAGCCCGTGTCCCCCATGAACACGCTCGCGCGGTTCACATTGAAGACGAGAAAGGCGAGAAGGGCGCCCGTGAGCGAGAAGCACAGATCGCCGAGCGCTCCTCCCCCCTGCAGGAGGATGAGGGCCCCGAACGCGAAGAAATAGGCGGCGCAGACCGAGCCCGCGAGCCCGTCGAGCCCGTCGGTGAGATTCACGCTGTTCACGGCGGCGACGAGCGCAAATACGGCGAGCGGAAGCATCCACCAGCCGATGTCGAAAGAGAGGCGGGTGAACGGGATGCGGAGCACGGTGAGCCCGTTGAGGCAGCAGTAGATGGAGGCGATCGCCGCCACGGCGACCTGAAAGACGATCTTCTGATAGGGACGCAGGCCGAGGTTGTCCCGCCGCTTTTTTTTGAGGAGGTCGTCGAGGAAACCCACGAGAAGGTACGCCGTCCCAACCGCGAGGGCGACAAGGAACGGCCTGTCCGCCGTGCCGTTCGCCGTAAGGGCGACGGCGGCCGCCGCGAACACGAAGGCGAGCCCGCCCATCGTGGGCGTTCCCCCCTTGCTCGCGTGCTCCTTCACGTAATGCAAAATATTCTGCCCCGTCCCTGCTTTTTTGAGGATGGGGATGAGAATGAGAAGGAGCGCGAAGGAGAGCGCAAAGGAGGCGAGAAGACAGATCAACAGGGTTTTCATTGCTTGAATTTTCCGATGAGAGCTTTTATCACAGCTTTATCGTTATAGGCGTATTTTATGCCCATGATCTCCTGCGTCGTCTCCCCTCCCTTCCCCGCGACGAGGAGCACGTCCCCCTTTTCGAGGAGGGAGAGCGCATATTCGGTCGCCTTCTCTCTGTCCTCCGCGGCGACGTATTCGCGGGAGCGCTTTATAAATCCCGCTTCGATCTCGCGGATGATGGAAAAGGGCTCTTCAAAGCGCGGGTTGTCGGAGGTGATCACCGTAAAATCGGCGTATTTTGCCGCGATCTCCCCCATGAGGGGGCGCTTGCCCCTGTCGCGGTTGCCCCCGCAGCCGAAGAGGAGGACGAGCTTGCCGCGGCAGTGCTCCTTGAGGGTGAGCAGCGATTTTTCGAGCCCGTCGGGGGTGTGTGCGAAGTCGACAAAGACGTCCGCCCCGCGGAAGACCGCCGTCCGCTCCAGCCTCCCGTCGACGGGGGGCATCTCGGAGAGCCCGCGGGCGATCTCGTCCGTCCCGATCCCGAGCCGCCGCGCGCATGCGCCCGCCGCAAGGGCGTTGCAGACGTTGTGCTTCCCCGTGAGACGGAGTTCCGCCTCGCAGAGCTCGTCGTTGAAGTTGAAGAGCACCCGCGAACCGCGCAGGCTCTCCTCCTCGGTGACGGCGAAACAGTCGGCGGGTTCCTCCACGCCGTAGGTCGTGCAGGGGGTCCCCCGCGCGAGTTCCCGCCCGAAGGGGTCGTCCGCGTTCAAAACGGCAAAACGGCATCTTTCGGGGGCGAACATCCTCTTTTTTGCCGCCCCGTACTTTTCCATCGTGCCGAAAAAGTCGAGGTGGTCCTGCGTGAGATTGGTGAAGACGCCCGCCTCATAGACGATCGGCTCGTCCTTTCCGAGGGCGAGCGCATGGGCGGAGATCTCCATGGCGACCGTCTCCACGCCCGACTTTGCCATGTCGGAGAGGAGGGAGTAGAGAAAGGCGGGATCGGGGGTGGTGAGGGCGGGCGCGACCGACTTTTTGCCGTACTTTGCGCCGAGCGTGCCGATGAGCCCCGCCCTCTTTCCCGCGGCGCCGAGGATGGAGTAGAGCATGTGCGTGACCGTCGTCTTGCCGTTCGTGCCCGTCACCCCCACGATCTTGAGTTTTCGCTCGGGGTGACCGTAGAAGGCGGAAGAGAGGAGGGTCATCGCCCTCCGCCCGTCGGGAACGAAGAGCTGCGGGAGCTTGACCCCCGTCTCCCGCTCGCAGACGACGGCCGCCGCTCCCCTCGCCTCCGCCTCCCGCGCATAGGCGTGCGAA
>CANREU010000087.1 GCA_947629725.1 uncultured Clostridia bacterium | reverse complement strand
GAAACGCGCGCAAAGCCTTTGCGCCCAAGTTTTCATGTTCCCTCCTTTGCGGTCAGACTGCTCTTCCCGTTCAGGCGATCCGATTATATCACACCGCGCCCGAAAACGCAAGCGTTTTACGGAAAAATGCGGAACGTTTGTTGCCCCCGCACCCCTGCCCCGCCCGGCGCAAGGCATGCCTTCGGCACCTTCAAAGGGGCAGGTTTTGCGCCCACCCCCCTACCCCCCTCCCACGGAGGGGGCTTTCACTGCGCACCTTTACGTCATTCCGAACGGTTCCCGCTACGTCATTCCGAATTGTTCCCGCTACGTCATTCCGAACGAATGTGAGGAATCTCGTTCTTTCGTAAAGAGATCCCTCGACACGCCGCACCGCCCGCAAATGCGGGCGGTGCGGCGGCTCGGGATGACGTGGTCGGGAGGGTGAGAGCAAGTTCCTCTCGGCTCCTCCTTTTTACGTCATTCCGAACTGTTCCCGCTACGTCATTCCGAACGAATGTGAGGAATCCCGTTCTTTTCCACCCCTCACCCTACCTTCCCCCTCAAGTATAAGGGGGGGAGGCAAGAGAAAAGAGCCGCCTGGAAGGCGGCTCGGGACGGATACTTCCGCATTCTATTCGGGCGGGAGTTTGCCCTCGCGGGCGGCGCCGCGCTCCGCCTGTTTGCGCATGCGTTTGCGCACCCCCGCGTAGTGCACCGCCACGGCGATGACGACGGCGACGAGGATCGCGGCGGAGGCGGCGAGCACGACGACGACAAGGTAGAGCGTCGATGGTACGCGGAAGGGGGTGATGGAATCCGCCGCGTTCTCCGTCTCCGTGAGAGTGAAGGAGAGTTCGCCGAGGGGCAGCCCCGCCCGCTGAAAAGCGTACCCCATGTCCGTTTTTTCAAAGGTGAGAGAGCTCTCCTTGATATAAAACGGCGTGCGGATCTCCACCTTGAGGGTGCGGAAATCCGACCAGCTCTGCGCGGGCGAGAGAAGGTATTCGTAGCGGTATGCCGTGCTCTTCGCGTCGCCCGTGGTCGCCACCCCGGGATAGAGCGGGGAGGTGACGACGTTCTCCGCTCTCCCCTCTGCGGGGACGGAGAGATCGTACTCGCACCACGGCGTGAAGCTCGTCTCGTTGAATTTATCGAAGGAGAGGAAGGCAAATCCCAGCGACTGTTTGAAGTTCATCGCGTCCACGAAGCCGTTGTACCAATCGGAGGCGCCGATCGAGGCGGGCCGCCGCGCCTCCAAAAATTCCCCGAGCGGGGCGGTCTCTTCCGAGACGTTCACCTCCATCCCCTCCGTATCCCCGACTGTGCGGGTGCGGTCGCGCGAGACGGCGAGCTCCTCCGCCGCCGCGGGCTCCCCGAAGGAGTAATACCCGAAGCCGCCGGATTCCTCCGCCGTCTGCCACACCGCGTTCACCCGCCCGTCCTCAATGGTGACTTTGGGGGAACCGTCGAAGGCGATGCGCGTCTTCGCGGGGTTGTAGGTGAGGGCGAGGCGGAAATAGGTGCGCTCCGCCTCCTTCGGACGGCTGTAAGAATAGGAGACGTGGAGGGCGGAGGTATCTTCGCCGAAAAATTCGTCCTCGCGGCGCTCTTCGGCGACGGCGGCCCCCGCAAAGCCGTTCCCCAAATAGGTGTAGCGGAGGCGGCAATTTAGGGGCGTGCCCGCCCCGTCCGTAACGGTGTAGCCGCTCTCCCCCGAGATGGGGGCGTAGCCGCAAAAGCCGCCTGCGGGAAAGAGCACGCGCGCGGTCTTGTCTTCCGCCGTGGGGTTGCAGAAGGTGTAGCTCGCCGTGACGGAAGCGCCGCAGGCACCGCTCCCCTCCTCGGGGCGGGGAAATTCGGGGATGGAGAAGAGGATCTCCGCCGACTCGATCTCCACGGGGCACGCCCGTTCGCGGGAGAAGGGCGCGGCACTCTTCGTTCCCTCCCAATAGGAACCTGCGGACGCGGAGAGAGGCTCGCCGACAAACAGTGCGGCGAGCAGAGGGACCCCCGCGAGCAGCAGTCCGATCCGTCTCATTCTCCCTTATCCTCCTTTGCGGCTTCCGCAGGCGGAAACTCCGCCCAGAAGCAGCTCCCCTTGCCCACTTCGGAGACCGCCCCGAAGGGGCATTCCTGCGCGAGCAAAATGCCCTTTACGATGGAGAGCCCGAGCCCCGAGCCCTGCACGGGGCGCTTGTGGGTCTCCTCCGAGCGGTAGTACCGCTCCCAAATGTTGTCGAGTTCCTCTTTGGGGATCCCCTTCCCGAAGTCGATGACCTCGAAGCGGAGCTTCCCCTCTTTGCGGAAGAGACGCACCCGCACCCGCTTCTCCTCCCCCGTGTAGTTGACGGCGTTGCCGATGAGGTTGTAGAGCACCTGCCCCACCCCCTCGCGGTCGGCAAAGGCGTAGAGATCGTCCTCCACCTCCGTCTCGACGCGGTAGCCCTCCGTCTCCTCGAGATAGGAGAACCGCCCCGCCACGCGGTAGACGTCCTCCGAGAGGTTGAACACCGTGCGCTCGATCTTCCGTGCCCCCGCGCGGAGGCGGGAGAGCTCGAGGGCGTCCCCCACGAGGGCGGAGAGACGGTCGCTCTCCTCCACGATGACGCGGGCGTGTTCCGCCCGTTTTGCGGGGTCGTCCCCCGAGATCTCGAGGATCATGGAAGCGTATGCCTTGATCATGGTGAGCGGGGTCTTGAAATCGTGGGAGACGTTGGCGATGAGTTCCTTCTGCATCCTGTCCGCTTTGGAGATCTCCACCCGCGCGTGCTCGAGCGCCTCGGAGAGCTCGTTGACCTCGAGGCAGAAATAGGGACGCTTGAAATCGAGCTCGTAGTTGCCCCGCGCAAGCTCCTTCGCCCGCTCGGTGATCTCCGTCACGGGCTTGGTGATGAGGAGGGCGAGCACCCCGCTCGCCGCAAAGGTGAGGCAGACCGAGAGCAGCACCGCGACGAGGGAGAGCCAGCCCAAAGAGGCGGCGTACCTTCCGATCGGCGCGAGAGAGGCGGAGAGGCAGAGGAAGCACTCCTCCCCCGCCGCCTGCGTGCGGACGGCATAGAAGAGGGCGCCGTCCGTCTTGAAGAAGTCGCTCTCGCGGTCGGCAAGGTGCCCCGCGAGATCGGAGGCAAACTGCGGATCCCGCTCCGTCTGCCCAAAGGGGGAAAACACCCCCTCCCCGTCCGGATAGAGGACGCGCACCGAAGCGCCCGCCTCCGCCGCGATCTCATAGACGAGCCGCCCCGCTTCGTCGGGATCGCTCTCCGTGCCGAGGACTTCCGCCGCCCGCTCTCCCGTCTCTCGGAGCATGCGCGCCGTCTCCTCGCGGTATTGCCGCCCCGCGAGCGCGTTCTGCACGGCGAGGCACACCACGAGCGTCGCGACGGCGAAGAGGGAGAGAGTGAGCCACAGCAAGATGTTGAGGCTCCTGCCCGCCCCCGCTCTCTTCTTTTTCATATTCTCACCGCGCTTTAAGTCTCTTCGGACTTGGAATCGAATTTATACCCCAGCCCCCGCAGGGTGACGATGTATCTCCTGTATTCCCCGAGGTTGCCGCGGAGCATCTTCACGTGGGTATCCACCGTGCGGTCGTCCCCGTAAAAATCATACCCCCACACCTTGCTCAGGAGCCGCTCGCGGGTGAGGGCGATCCCCTCGTTCTCGACAAAGTAGAAGAGAAGCTCGTATTCCTTCGGGGTGAGCTCGGCGCGCGCGCCGTCGACGGTGACCGTCCGCGCCGCCTTGTCGACGACGAGCCCGCCGAATTCGTAGCGCCCCTTCTTCTCCCGCGCCCCCTGCGCGCGCTTGACGACGGCGTGGATGCGCGCCATCACCTCCTTCGGGGAGAAGGGCTTGGTCACATAGTCGTCCGAGCCCAGCTCGAAGCCGAAGAGCTTGTCGTATTCCTCCCCCCGCGCCGAGAGCATGATGACGGGGGTCTCCTTGAATTTTCTGATCTCTTTTACGGCGGAAAACCCGTCGAGGCGGGGCATCATCACGTCCATGAGGACGGCGTCGTAGTCGTTCTCGCGGCACTTCTGCACCGCCTCCATGCCGTCCGCCGCCTCGTCCGCCGTGCCGCCCTCGAACTCGATGTATTCGCGCAAAACGGCGCGGATCTTTTCCTCGTCGTCCACGATCAAAATTCGCATCTTGTTCCCTCCGTTTTCGTGATACCCCATTTTATCTCCGAACCATTAACAACCTTTAACGGTACGGTGAAAATTGTGTGAAAACATTATACCATGCGCGCGCGGGAAAGGCAAGAAAAAATTTCCAAAAATATCAAACAAACGTTTGACAAACGTTCGTTTGTGTGTTACAATGGAGACATGATCGGGACGGAGAAACTGCGCGTCCTCACGGAGAGCGCGAAATACGACGTTTCCTGCTCCTCCTCGGGGAGCAGGCGGAAGAACGAAGGCGGCATGGGAAACGGCTATCCCGCGGGGTGCTGCCACTCCTTCACGCCCGACGGGCGGTGTATCTCCCTCCTCAAGATCCTCCTCTCCAACGACTGCGTGTTCGACTGCAAATACTGCGTGAACCGCTCGGCGGCGGACGTCCCCCGCGCCACGGCGACCCCCGAGGAGATCTGCGAGCTGACGACCGACTTCTACCGCCGCAACTACATTGAAGGGCTCTTCCTCTCCTCGGCGGTGCACGTCTCCCCGAACTACACGATGGAGCGGCTCCTTCTCACCGTGAAAAAACTGCGCAAGGAATACAATTTTCACGGGTACATCCATGTGAAGGCCATCCCCCATGCCGATGAAGGGCTCGTCCGCGAGACGGCGCTCTATGCCGACCGCATGAGCTGCAATCTGGAACTCCCCTCCGAAAAGAGCCTGCGTCTCCTCGCGCCGCAAAAGAGCAAGGAGAGCCTCATCCTCCCCATGCGCGACCTTGCGCGGCAAGCGCTCGTCTTCCGCGAAGAGAAGAAGAAGGGGCTCTTTCTTCCCGCGGGGCAGACGACCCAGCTCATCGTGGGGGCCTCCCCCGAGCCCGACGGGCAAATTTTGCGCCTCTCGCAAGATCTCTACCGCCGCGTGGGGCTCAAGCGGGTGTATTACTCCTCCTACATGCCCGTGGTGCACGACTCCCTCCTCCCCGAAAAGGCGGGCGGGGAACTGCGCGAACACAGGCTCTATCAGGCGGATTGGCTGCTCCGCTTCTACGGCTTTTCCGCCGAGGAACTCGCGCCCGAGGGGGAAGATCTGCCCCTCGAGTACGACCCGAAGTGCGCGTGGGCGCTGCGGCACCCCGAGCTCTTTCCCGTGGAGGTCAACCGCGCCCCCCTCGAAATGCTCCTGCGGGTGCCCGGGATCGGCACGAAGAGCGCCTATAAGATCACGGAGGCACGGCGGTATGCAAAGCTCGGCTTCGCGGAGCTCAAAAAAATGAGGGTCGTTTTGAAGCGGGCGAGGCACTTCGTCACGGCGGGCGGAAAATTCTTCGGCGCGGAAGGGAGAGCGGTGCGCGGGCTCCTCGCGGCGGGAGAGAGGAGCGCGAACGCCCGTCAACTCAATTTATTTTCGGACGCGGAGACCGCATTCTCCGCACTCACGGGGCAATTGTGATCTACTTTTTCGACGGAACAAAGGAGGCGTTTTTCACCGCCTTCCTCGCCGCTTGGGGGGATAAGGACGCCGTCCTCACCTGCGGGCAGAAGCAGCTCGTCCTCGGCATGAAGACGGTGTTCGTGAACGCCGACTCCCGCGCGGCGCGGGCCGAGGCGCGCTTTGAGACGCTCGACAAGGGGTGCCTGCACGAGCTCGACTTCCTCCTCCGCAGCGGGGAGCAAAACCGCGGACAGATCGCCTTCCGCTACTTCCGCCGCATCGCCGAGACGGGCGGCCCCGTGCGGGGACGGCTGCACGAGGACGACGTGATCGCCGCCGCCGAATGCGTGAACCGCGTGGGGCTGGAGATCCACCGCCTGCACGGGTTTGTGCGCTTTCTCGCCTGCGAGAGCGGCGCCCTCTACTCCCCCGTCACCCCCGACAACGACATCTGCGACCTGCTCGTCCCCCACTTCCGCGCGCGGCTCGAGGGGTACCCCTTCGTCATCCACGATATTAAGCGCAAGAAGGCGGCCGTTTACGACGGCGAGCACACCTTCCTCGCCCCGCTCGACAGGGCGGACGTCGCCCTCTCCGCAGACGAGATCGCCTGGCAGGAGCTCTGGAAGACCTACTACCGCGGAGTGAACATCCCCTCCCGCGAGCGGCTCAAACAGATGCGCGGCTACATGCCCGTGCGCTATTGGAAACACCTCACCGAACTCAACGGGACGGAGGTGTCCCGCTTGCAAGCCCTCGCTGCCGCCGGCGGAACGGGGTGATGCGGATTTACGATCGCACGCCCACCCCCCTCCCCCCCTCCGCGGAGGGGGCTTTTTCGGCTCTTCCGTTTGGGGGAGCTGTCACGAATGACCCCTTTTCTTGGCTCCCCCTTTTGGGGGAGCTGTCACGAATGACCTCTTTTCTTGGCTCCCCCTTTTGGGGGAGCTGTCACGAAGTGACTGAGGGGGTTCTGCGCCATCGCGCGGTCTGCAAACCCCTATCCCCCCTTCGGGGTACTTCCCCCAAAAGGGGGAAGCAAGAGTGGTGGGTCGTAGTACTTCAGCACAAGGCATGCCTGCGGCATCCTCGAGGAGAAGGCAAGGGGCGGGAAACAGGCGAGGGCAAACGAAGAAGAGAGGCGTGCGCCTCTCTTCTTCGTCATTCCAATAGGAAAAAAACGCGGCACGGACTTTTGTCCGTGCCGCGTCTTGGTCGAGGCGACGGGATTTGAACCCACGACCTCTTGGTCCCGAACCAAGCG
>CANREU010000086.1 GCA_947629725.1 uncultured Clostridia bacterium | reverse complement strand
AACAGTAAGCGCGAAGGGTCGCGCAAATTGGGTGCGCTGCCGCAAAAGCGTGGTTTTGCTCCGCGCAGTGGTTTTATATTTCGCACAAAATCTTTTGCGCCTCTCGCCCTCCCCCTGCGTCAGGGGGAGGGGTAGGGGTGAGGGTCCGCCCCTATCCTCTTGCGCAAAATCTTTTCCGCGAAGAAAGGTTCTCCTATGGGAAACCTATTTGGTCCTCTCATTCGCTTGCACGAACAGTAAGCGCGAAGGGTCGCGCAAATTGGGTGCGCTGCCGCAAAAGCGTGGTTTTGCTCCGCGCAGTGGTTTTATGTTTCGCACGATTTTTTGCCATCTACTAACCATGCGGCCCCCTGCGCTGCCCTGTTCTTGCCCTCCCCCTGCGTCAGGGGGAGGGGTAGGGGCGGGGGTCCGCCCCTATCCTCATGCGCAAAATCTTTTCCGCGAGGAAAGGTTCTCCTATGGAAAACGGGGTTGGCCTGCCCTCATTCCGAACGGAGCCGTAGGCGGAGTGAGTGGATCTTAAGATACACTCGGCTCCTGCGGAGCCTCGGTATGAGGAGGAGCACAAAAAGGTTTCGTCCCTTGTACTTATCCTATTATACGCGCGGGAGAAGAAAATGTCAATCGCTTCGACGCTCTTCGAGAGGTACAAAGGAATATTTTTCGAGGTCGAAGAGCCCCCTGTCGGTGAGTTTCAGCTTGGGAATGACGGCGAGCGACAAAAACACAAGGGTCATGAAGGGCTCGTAGCACTCCTTCACCCCCATCTTGCGCGCCTTTTCGGCGATCTCCCCCGTGCGGCGGACGACCTCCTCCGCGGGAGCCGAACTCATGAGCCCCGCAATGTCGAGCGGGAAAGCGTCCTCTTCCTCCTTCGAGACGAGCGCCATGCCGCCGCCCGCCTCTTCGAGGAGGGAGACGACCCGCGCCATCGCCTTGTCGTCGTCGCCGAGGACGACAAGGTTGTGGCTGTCGTGGGCGACGGAGATCCCGATCGCGCCCCCATGAAAGCCGTAGCCCTTCACGAGCCCGAGCCCGATATTCCCCGTTGCAAAGTGCCGTTCGACGACGGCAAGTTTGCAAAAATCCGACCCCATGTCTGCAAAATCGCCCTTCGGAGCGGGAAAAAATACCTCGCCCGTGTAGAGCCCGTAGGGCTGCACTTCGAGTGCGCGGAACCTTCCGCCGTGCCCTTCGATCCTGAAATCTTCGGGGGAAACTTTCTTCACTTTCACGGTGCTCTTCACGGCGGCGGGAAGATACCGCTTCTCCGTATCGAAGAGCGCCTTGCCGTTTTCGGCGACGAGCGTCCCCCGCTTGAATACGGCGGAGACGTTGAAATGCACGAGGTCGTCGACGAGCACGACGTCGGCAAAGTAGCGGGGAGCGAGCGCGCCCCGATCGGGGAGATGGTAGCAGTCGGCGATGTTCAAAGTCGCCGCCGCGATCGCGTATCGCGCGGGAAGCCCCGCCGCGACGAGACGGCGGAGAGCGTCGTCGAGATGGCCGCGGGAGGAGAGATCTTTGGCGTTCTTGTCGTCCGAACAGAGGATAAAGCGGCGGAAATTGAAGGGGTCGACCGCCTTCGGCGCGTCCGCAATGTTGTTGACGGAGGAGCCGCAGCGGATCTGCACATACATGCCGCGGGCGACCTTCTCGCGGCACTCTTCCGCGGTGAGGCTCTCGTGGTCGGTGAGGACCCCCGAGGCGCGGTAGGCGCACAGGCTCTCCCCGCCAAGCCCTGGGGCGTGGCCGTCGACAGGCTTCGAGAGCCCGTTCGCCGCGCCGATCTTGCGGAGCACGTCCTCCTCCCCCGAAAGAACGGCGGGAAAATTCATCATCTCCCCCAGCCCGAAGAAGAGCTCTTTGGAGAGCTCGCGCTCGGTCTCCCTGCCGTCCAATGCGGCGCCGCTCGTCTCAAAGGGGGTCGCGGGGACGCAGGAGGGCAACTGTAAAAAGACCTCGAGGGGCTCTGTACCCCCTGCCGAGAGACGGGAGAACGCCTCCTTCACGTACTCCGCACCCTCCACACCGCAGACGTTGACGATCTCGTGCGGGTCGGCAACGATCGCGGAGGTGCCGTGCGGGACGGCAAGAGCGGCGAACGCCTCGGGCGAGAGCATGGAGCTCTCCACGTGGATGTGCGCGTCGATGAGCCCCGGCAGGGCAAAGCGCCCCGCGGCGTCGTATTCGCGCTTGCCCTCATACCCCCTTCCGATCGCGACGATCCTTCCGTCCGCAACGGCGATCTCGCCCTCTTCCGTCTCCCCCGTAAACACGTTGAAGACGCGGGCGTTTTTGATGACGAGGTCGCTCTTTTCGCGCTTCATGGCGCAGTCGATGAGATGTTTCATATCGATATTATAACATACGAGCCGCCTTTTTTCAAGCGGCTCGCACAATTTTATATTCCGGATCACTTTATAGTTTCCCGCGCATGCGCATGGAGTTGCACACGGCGAGGAGCATCACGCCGACGTCGCCGAACACCGCCGCCCAGATGGGAAGGGCAAAAGCTCCCGTTGCGGCGGCGATGACGGAGACGGCCATGAGCGCCGCCTTCACCGCGATCGAGAAGACGATGTTCTCCGTGACGATCTTCCTCGTCTTTTTCGCCCCCTTCACCGCCTTCGGGAGGGCGGAAAGGGAATCGGACGCGAGCACAAAGTCGCTCGCCTCGATCGCCGCGTCGCTGCCCAATCCCCCCATCGCGACGGAGACGTCGCTCTCCGCCATGACGGGGGTATCGTTGATGCCGTCCCCCACGTAGAGGAGGGCGCCCGCCCTTTTGAGTTCCCGCGCCTTTTGCGGTTTTTCGGCGGGGAGGAGGTCGGCGTGGATCTCGTCGACGGGGAGCCCCGCAAGCACCCCCTCCGCGCGGGCGCGGGTGTCTCCCGTGAGGACTGCCGTGCGGGAAATACCGCACTTTTTGAGGGCTTCGAGCGCCTCCTTCGCCTCGGGGCGGAGCTTATCCGCGATCTCGACGTACCCGATCCATTTCCCCTCCTCCGCGACGTAGACGACGGAGCAGAGGCTCTCGGCGGGCGGGACTTCCACCCCGTTTTCGCGCATGAGGCGGGCGCTCCCGACGAGCACCCTCTTCCCCGCGACCGCAGCCGCAAGCCCCATGCCCGCGATCTCCTCCGTGTTCTCGGCGGAATAAGGGGTCTCCACGCCTGCAAACGCCTGTGCAAGGGGGTGGGAGGACTGCTTTTCGACCGCTGCGGCGAGATGAAGGGCGCGCTCGTTTGTAAAACGTTCCACCGAAAACTTTCCCTCGGTGAGGGTGCCCGTCTTGTCGAAGGCGGCGGCCTTCACTTTGGCGAGGACGTCCAAATAGACGGCGCCTTTCGTGAGCACCCCCTGCCGCGCGAGCGTGCCCACCCCCGAAAAGTAGGTGAGGGGCACCGAGATGATGAGGGCACACGGGCAGGAGATGACGAGGAACTCCACGGCGGGGACGATCCACTTTACAAAGTCGTAGCCGTCGAAAAGGGGCGGGATGACCGCGATGAGGACGGCGAGGAGCACCACAACGGGGGTGTAGATCCGCGCAAATTTCGTGATGAATTTCTCGGGTTTTGCCTTGCTCGCGGAGGAATTTTCCACCATTTCGAGCACTTTGGAGACGGCGCTCTCCGAGACGGGGCGCAAGATGCGCGCGGTGACGGCGCTTCCCTCGTTCACGCAGCCAGAGAGGAGCTCGTCGCCCTCCCCCACCTCTTTGAGGTACGCCTCGCCCGTCAGCGACTTGGTGTCGAGCGCGGTCTCGCCGCGGAGGATCACGCAGTCGGCGGGGACTTTGTCCCCCTTGCGGAGAAGGATGACGTCCCCCTCCTTCAAGCTCTCCGCCTCCACTTCGCGCTGCGTCTCCCCCTCGAGGAGGACGGCTGTGTCGCTCTGCATGGCGACGAGCTTTTCGATCGCCCCGCGGGAAGAGCCGACCGCGAGCGTCTGCAAAAATTCCCCGATCTCATAGAGCAGCATGACCGCCGCCCCCTCCATCGGTTCCATGATCGCGAACGCCGCAACGGCGGCGACCGTCATCAGAAGATTTTCGTCGAGGAGGTTCTTCCAGCCGCGGAATTGAAACACTTTGAAGACGACCGACCACCCCGCCGCCGCAAAGGAGGCGAAAAAGAGCCCGAACACCACCCACTTGCCCCACCCGCCCCACTCGTTCATGCCGCAGAGCTCGCAAATAAGGGCGGGCACGAAGAATGCCGCGGAGATCGCAATGGAGAGGATCTCTTTGAGGTGCCGCTCCTTTTTCTTGGGGGCGTTGCCGTCGACGATCTTCACCTCCTCGAAATGAGAGATGGCGTCGATCGCCTTCCCGAGCGCCTCGTCCCCCTCATAGTCGAGGGTGACCCGCTGGTTGATGAAGTCCGCCGAGGCGCTCTTTATTCCCTTGATACCGTTGAGTTCCTCCGAAAGTTCGGCGGCGCAGGCCGCGCAGTCGAGCCCGCTGATTTTAATGATCTTATTCATTTTCCGCCCCCATGTCGCACTTTAAGTGAACAGCGGCGAGCTCCAGAACGGCGACGACGTGCCCGTCGGCAAGCGAATAGAGGATGTTTTGCCCCTCCCTTCTTGCCCGCACGATGCCGTTCGCCTTGAGGATACGGAGCTGGTGGGAAACCGCGCTCTGCGTCCCCCCTGCCGCCTCGGCGACGTGCTGCACGCACAGTTCCCCCTGCCGCAGGGCAAAGAGAATTTTGAGCCTGCTCGGCTCGGAGATCGCCTTGAAGAGCCCGGAGAGTTTCTCCACTTCCTCCTCCTTCGGCATATTTTTCTTTGCAAGTTCCGCCGCGATGCGGTGCTCTGGCTCATGGTTGCAGGTCATATCTGCCTCCTTACATTTCAATATATGAATAACTGTTCATATATTAGCACAAAGAAAAAACGCTGTCAAGCGTTTTTCGGAAAATTCTCATAAATTTTTTGGGGAGACGAAGATCGTCCCGTCGAGATAGGAAAGAATGCCGCGGGGATGGAGGACGAGCTCCTTTGCGACGAGCTTCTGGCGGGCGGCGTGGAGGGCGGCATTTCTCTTGCCGTCGCCGTACTTTTCGTCCCCCACGACGGGGTGCCCTATGTGGGACAGGTGGGCACGGATCTGGTGGGTCTTGCCCGTGTGAAGGGTGACGAGGAGGAGGCTCGTTTCCCCCCTCTCCTCGAGCACGCGGTATTCGGTGACGATCTCCTCCCCTATCGCCTTTTCGGAGACGAAGACGCGGGAATTTTTGTCGTCCTTTTTAAGGTAGGCGTGCAAAACCGCACCCCGCTCCTCCATTTTGCCGAAGACGAGGGCGAGATACCTCTTCTCGATCCTCCTCTCGCGGAAGCAGCGGAGGAGCTCCTCTTCGGCGACTTCGTCCTTTGCGAGAAGGAGGAGCCCCTCGGTGTTGCGGTCGAGCCTGTGGACGGGGCGGGCGCCCCTTTCGCGGAGGGCAAAGAAGACCGCTTCCGAATTTACTCCGCTCTCCTTGTCGCACACGAGGATGTGCCCGTCCTCATAGAGGACGGAAAACGCCGTCTTCCCCTCCTCGGCGGGGGTGGTGTAATAGCGCACGACGTCCCCCGCATGGAGCAGGACGTCCTCCCCCATGCGCACGCCGTTCACGCGGACGTCCCGCCGTTTAAGAAGGGCGCGGAGGCAGAAGGAGCCCTGCGCGTAGGTGTTATCCGTGAACGCGCGCAGTGTTTGTTCGCTTTCGGCGACGAATTCTTTCACTTTGTTTCCTCCCGAGTACGAGGGCGGCGCACGCGAGCGCCGCGGCGGGCAGCAAGAGATAGACGCCGCCCTTCAGCGTGAAATAGGCAAGATAGGATAGCAGCAACGCGCTCCCCGTCTGCACGCCCGCGTAGAGGAGCGCCCTCCCCCACCCGAGTTCGCGCGCCGTGGCGGCGATCGCCGAGACGCAGGGCGAACAGGTGAGGATGAAGACGGCAAACGCGAACGCGCTCTCCGCGGGATAGGGAAATTTCCCGAAGAAGAGGGCTATGGCCGCGGCGACGTTCTCCTTCGCGACGAGCCCCGAAAGGGCGGCATAGGCGATCCGCCAATCCGCCATGCCGATGGGCGCAAACAGCCATTTGAGCCCGCCGCAGACGGTCGCGAGCATGCTCCCCTCCGCCGTGCAGAAGCGGAAGGAGAAGTCGAACGAGGAGAGCCCCCACGAGAGCAGAAAGAAGGCGAGGATCACGGTAGCCGTCTTTATTATAAACTGTTTGATCTGAAGAAGCAAGGATTTTGCGACGAAAAGCGGGCGCGGGATCTGCAGCGGGGCGAGTTCGAGCACGAAGGGAGGCGTCTCTCCCTTGAGAAGGAGGGCGACGAGGAGGGAGATCCCCACGCCGAGGAGGTATAAAAGGAATACCGCGAGGAAGGGGTCGGCAAAGAAGGAGGCGGAGAGGACGAGGTAGACGGGCAGTTTCGCGCTGCACGAGATGTAGGGAAGACACAGAATGACCCGCTTTTGGATCTTTTTATCGTCGAGGCCGCGGGTCGTGAGGATCGCCGCCGCCGTGCAGCCGAACCCGAGGAGAAGGGAAAACACCGCCCGCCCGTTGAGCCCGAAGAGGGAGAGAAACCCATCCGCAAGGGCGGCGAGGCGGGACAAAAACCCGCTCTCCTCCATGAGGATGAGGAAAAAATACAGGAGGGCGATCTGCGGGAGAAACCCGAGCACGCCCCCGACGCTCCCGAGGAGCCCGTCTTTTATGAGACTGCGCACGGCGGGCGACGGGATCTTCTCCGCAAACCCGCCGAGAAAGCCCGAAAAGAACTTCTCGATCCCCTCCTTCATGAGGTCCCCGGGCAGCCCTTTCGCAAAGGTGAGAAAGAAGGCGAGGGCGATGAGAAAGAAGAAGA
>CANREU010000085.1 GCA_947629725.1 uncultured Clostridia bacterium | reverse complement strand
GAAGAAGAGAGGCGCACGCCTCTCTTCTTCGTCATTCCGACGCCGCGCCTTGCGCGGCGGAGTGAATCTCGCTCTTTCCTGCCCCCCCACCCTACCCTCCCCCCTCAACGTGAGGGGGGAGGCAAGATCGGAACACAGGGCGAGGGCAAGAGACGGGAAACGTGAGGGGGAGGCAAGAAACGAAGTACAGGGGCGAGGACCTCTACCCCTCATACCGAGGCTCCGCAGGAGCCGAGTGTATCTTAAGATTCACTCACTCCGCTTACGCTCCGTTCGGAATGAGGGACGGAATTCCGCACCCGTTGCTATAAATGCTGCGCGGAGCAGGGTTTCCCTGCGGCAGCGCACCCAATTTGCGCGACCCTTCGCGCTTATTGTACGGGCAAGCGTTTTTGAGAAAAAAGAAAGTTTCCCGTAGGAGCAACTTTCCTCGCACAAAAGATTGCGCAGCAAGCTTTTGCGCGAAACTACTTCTCCCACCCCAGCGGCTCCCCGCCGAGGATGTGGATGTGGAGGTGGGGCACCGTTTGCCCCGCGCTCTCGCCCTGGTTGATGACCAGCCGATACCCGTCTTCCAACCCTAAAGAGGGGGCGAGGGCGGCAATTTTCTCCAACGCGTCCGCGAGCACCCGCTTCCGCGCCGCGTTCCATTCGGAAAGGTGCGCATAGTGCTCTTTGGGCACGCACAGAAGATGGATCTTCGCGAGCGGGGCGATGTCTTTGAAGAGGACGATCTCCCCGTCTTCATACACCTTCGCCGAGGGGATCTCCCCCGCAATGATCTTGCAAAAAACGCAGTCCTTCATTTGATTTCCTCCAAGAGTACGGCGGAAACGCCGTCTTTTTCCATAGAACGGAGCCGCACCCGCCACAGTTCCCCCTCGCGCGCGCCGTCCGCATAGACGCGGATGTAGTTCTCCGTGTACCCGCCGTCCCTTTCAAAGAGGACGACGGCCTCCCTCCCGCAAAACCGGGAGAGGTACTCCTTTTCCGCCCGCCGCCCCTCCGCGATGAGGCGCGCCGTGCGCTCCTTTTTGACCTCCGCGGGGAGGTCGGAAAGTTTTGCCGCCGCCGTCCCCGCCCGCATGGAGAAGGGAAAGGCGTGCACCCGCGCGAATTTTGCCTCGCGGATCATGGAGAGGGACTCTCCGAAATCCTCCTCCGTCTCGGTGGGGAAGCCCGCGATGATGTCCGTCGTGATCGCGGCATCGGGGAAGGCGCGGTAGATCTTCTCGCATGCGGAAAGATACTCCTCCCGCGTGTATTTACGGTTCATCGCGCGGAGGACCTTCGTCGAGCCGCTCTGCAGCGAAAGATGGAAATGGGGTGCGAAATTGGGCGCATCCTTTGCCTTTTCAAGGAAGGAGTCCGTCACGATCCCCGCCTCCAAAGAGCCGATGCGCACGCGGGCGGGAACGTCCTTCAGAAGAAGGAGGAGCCCGCCGAGGTCCACGTCCCCGTCCCGATAGGAGGAGAGGTCGATCCCCGTGAGCACGATCTCCTTCGCACCGCTTTGCTTTGCCTCTTCGAGCACTTTTTGTGCGCTCCGCGAGCGGCTCCGTCCCCGAAGATAGGGGATGAGGCAGTAGGAGCAAAAGCGGTTGCAGCCGTCCTGCACCCGCAGATAGGCGCGGGTCTTGTTGCGCTTGGGTGCGGGGAGCTCGCAAAACGCCGTCTCCGTCTCGCGGAAGACCCCCTTTTCGCCCAACATATCGAGGATCTTGTCCTTGTGCATCGCGCCCGAGACGAAAACGACCCCCTCTCGCTCCGAGAACGCCTCCGCCGAATGCTCCGAGGCGCACCCGCACACGACGATGGGCGCGGAGGGGTTGTATTTTTGGAGACGGGCGACCGCCTGCCGCGATTTGCGCTCCGCCTCCGCCGTCACCGCGCAGGTGTTGAGGAGGTATAGATCGGCATAGCAGGGGGTATCGGTGACCTCCCACCCCCGCTCTTCGAGCCCGCGCATGAGGGAGGCGCTCTCCACCTCGTTCATCTTGCACCCGAGGGTGAACACGCACGCTTTCATCCGAGCTCCCCCGCCTCTTTCATGACGACGGAAAGGAGGGCGATCGCCGCCGTCTCCGCCCGAAGGATGCGCTTCCCGAGGGAGACGCCCGTAAACCCGCGCGCTTTCGCGGAGGAAAATTCCTCCTCCGTAAAGCCCCCCTCGCTGCCCACAACGAGGCAATATGAGGCACCCATGTCTGCAATATCCCCCTCGCTCTTCTCCAAAAACTCACAGGCGAAGAGCTTGTTTTCATACCCCTCCGCGGCGGCGAGCGCCCCGTCGAGGGTATCGAAGAACCCCACTTCGGGCACGCGGGAGCGGAGGCACTGCTTTGCCGCCTCGCGGGCGACGCGGCGGAGGCGCTCCAACTTGTTTTCGTTCATATAGGCCGAACAGTAGCGGGAGGAAAAGACGCCGATGCGGTTCACGCCGAGCTCGGTCGCCTTCTGCACGACGAGCTCCGTCTTGTCCCCCTTGAGCGCCCCGATGAGGAGGAAGACGTCCGCCTTCGGCTCCCTGTCCGCCGCCCTCTCCCCCGTGACATGGAGGAGAAGGGCGCCCTTTTCGGCCCGCGCGACGATCGCCGCGTACTCCTTGCCGCTGCCGTCGAGGAGGGTGACCTCGTCCCCCGCGCCGAGGCGGAGGACATTTTTCGCATGGCGGAATTCCTCCCCCGAGAGGAGGACTTCCTCCGCGATCTTATCCACAAAAAAACGCTTGAGTGCCGACATGGTTCAACCGAATGCCTTCAAAATGTGCGCGGCGTAGCTCCGCCTGCCCTCAAGCCCGATGTCGCAGTGGTCGCGCCCGTGAACGATCTCGAGCGTAATATCCTGCCCCGCCGCCTTCATGGCTTCCGCAAAGGGGGCGGAGTGCTTGTCGAGGGCGACCATGCTGTCCCTGTCGCAATGGATGATAAAGTACGGGATGCGGGGCAGCTCCGCCGCGAGATGGAGGGGCGAGATGGTCTTTAACGCCTCTTCGAGCGTCCCATCATACTCATAGACGGCGCTGTACATCGTGCGGGGAAGATCGGGGCGCTCATGGAAGTGATAGACGGCGTCGCACACGGGGCAGTTCGCCGCACACAAGACGGGGGTGCGCGCCGCGTACATCGTATAGACGATGGCGGAGAGCCCGCCCATGCTCCCGCCCGAGGCGACGACGGGCAGACCGGAAGGAAGGCCCAGCCCCTCCGTCACCGCCGCGATAAGTTCGTCGGCAAAGCGCACGGTGGCGCGGTTCATCCATGCCCACGGGTTCGCATAGGGCACGATGAAGAGGATCCCCGCCGCGCCGTAATATTCGCCCTCGAGCGTCTCCCCCGAAAACATCGCCGAGCCGTTCAGCCCCATGAAATCAATGACGATCCCCCGTATGGGACGGGCGCAGACCCTGTCGTTGACATAGGCGAAATCGCGGATATTCCGCATACATACGAGCTTTTCCATTTATTCCTCCTTGAGGACGAGCGCACACCACTCGCCCCGCGTTTCTTCTTCGGCGGCAGAGAGCCCCGCCGCCCCGAACGCCGTCTTCACCCTGTCCATGCGGTCGGGAAGAATGCCCGAAAGGACGACCGTCCCACCCTTTTTTAGGTGCGCGGGCACGGCGGGCGCGAGGTGGACGAGGATCTCCGCCGTGATGTTGGCAAGGATGAGATCGGCCTTCCGACCGTCTCCCTCCACAAGGTCGCTCTCGGCGACGGTGACCCTGTCCTCCACGCCGTTTTTCTGCGCGTTGTGCCTGCTGCTCGCAACGGCAACGGGGTCGATGTCGGTGAGACGGCAGGACTTCGCGCCGAGTTTCGCCGCCGCAATGCCCAAAATGCCGCTCCCGCAGCCGACGTCGAGCACGTCGTCCCCCGCTTTGAGATACTTCTGCATGAGCTCTATGCACATCGCGGTCGTCTCGTGCTCCCCTGTGCCGAACGCCATGTTGGAATCGAGAAGGACGACCTCCTCTTCGGGCGCCGCGGCGTATCCGATCCACTCGGGCACGACGACGATCTTCCCCAAATGAATGGGGCGGAAGTGCTTTTTCCAGACGTCGATCCAGTCGTCGCCGTCGATCTCCCGCTTGGTCTCTTCGAGGGTGCCGAAGTCGATCTCTCCCCCGCTCCGCTCGCGGCAGGCGTAGATCTCCCGCATGATCGCGGGGATGTTCTTCGCCCGTCCGGGGAGGAGGAAGGCCTTCACGAGGGTATCGCCGCTGCGGGTCTGCAGGCTCTCGTCGAGATAGTCCCAAAAGACGCCGTTTTTGCCCTCCTGCAGGGCGATGACGTCGGCGATGTCGGAGACGGCGACCCCGCCCTCCGTGTAGTTCCACAGGATGTCGGCAACGAGCTCGCTCGCCTCGCTCGTCGTATGTACCGTGAGTTCGATGTATTTCATGCGACCATTATAGAATATCGGACGGAAAAAGTCAAGAAGAACGCCGCGCATTGCGCGGCGGAGCGGCCTCTCTTTTCTGCACACCCCTCGCCGCCCTCGCTTGTTTCTCGGCGCCCCCTTGAGGGGGAGCTGTCACGTCCCGCCCCGTTTCTCGGCGCCCCCTTGAGGGGGAGCTGTCACGAAGGGACTGAGGGGGTGTCGTGCGCAATTCGGGGCACCCCCTACCCCCCTCCTATGGAGGGGGCTGCTCCCCGCACCCCTGCCCCTCGCCCCCCGAAGGAGGGCGAGGGCAAGTTTTCGGCTTCCCCTCTTTTACGTCATTCCGAACCGTTCTACTACGTCATTCCGAACTGTTCTACTACGTCATTCCGAACTGTTCTACTACGTCATTCCGAACGGACGTGAGGAATCTCGCTCTTTCGCAAGGAGATCCCTCGACAGGCCGCGCCGCCCGCAAACGCGGCCGGTGTTGCTTTAACACTTTTTCTTTTGTCCTTAAAATGAAATGACCTCGCGTGGTACGCATTGTGAAGAGGCGCGCGAGGTTCTGTTGTCAATTTTATATGCGATTCCTGCTATTTTGTTAACGGTTTTTGAGAAAATTCTAAATATCCGACAATTATTGTTAAGAAGTTCCCCAAAGGATCCCCCATTTCCTATGCGCGAATGCAAGCAATCACTTCTTCAAACCGAGGATCTCATCTGCGGAGACGTCGAGGATCATACATAGATTGGCAAACGTATCGATCGAAGGAAACTTGTCGAGCCGCATATATTTACTCACCGTGGAAGCGTTGATACCGAGCTTTTCCGCGATCTCCTTCTGCGAAAGTCCGCTCCGCTTGATCTCTTCCCGCAACCTTTTTTGGATCTCCGATAACTGTATCATACTATAAATATGGCACATTGTGCAATTTTTGCTTGACAAAGGCACAATGTGCCTTTATAATATCCGTAGAAACGGTTGTTCGCCGAAAAACAAAAGAAGAAATAAGATGAAAAAAGCGGTTTGTTTGGGACTTACGGCGGCGCTCGCCTGCGGGTGTCTGCTTGCGGGCTGCGGCAAAGAGGCGACAAAGCCCGCCCCCACTGATACCTCCTTTCAAGGGGCGGTATCCGCCGTCACCTATGAGAGTGCGGAGGCGGCCGTGAAGGGATTCCTCTTTGAGGAAGTCGGAGGCGACGGGGTGGAATTCGTCTCCTATGCGGAGGGAAAGACCCTTTCAAAGGAAGAGGAGGCGGCACTCGCGCTTGGGACGGCCTCCGAGGGGCTGACGTCCGTCACGCAGGGCACCGTGACCTACCGTGAGGTCGGCGCGGAAGAAACACTCACGCGGAGCGTATATGTGCTGCACTATGCGGATTCCTTCCGCTTTTTCACCCCCGCGGCGATCGCCGTAGGCGAGAGCATCACGAAGAGCTATTTTGAATCCCTCTTCGCGTTGGAGAACTTCCGAACGTGCGAAATGGTATTTGAACAGCGTGTAAACAAGCAGGACTATTTGAACGGTTCCTCTGAAGAAAAGCACAAAAACGAAAGCATTGTGACGGAAAAAATCCTTTTTGCCGTCGATGGAACAAACTATCGGGAGATGTGCCTGCGCGAAGATGAATATGGCGACACTTTCAACGGCAATCTCGATGACGAGCTTTTCGACGCGGGGATAAGCCACGAGGGAACCAATTACGACAATTATTACGTGCTAAAAGGGACTTCCGCGTGCGTTATCGAACGATACACCGATGAAGAACGTGCCCCCTTGCAAGAAGTTCTCGCGGGCGATGCGCTGCAAGAGGGCAACTACTATCTCACGCGCACGAACGTCATCGACATAAACGGCCCTTTGGAATTAGACGAAGAAATGATTCAGGCATATGCCGAATTGGGAATCGACATAACGAAGCTCGACCCGGTCAAAGACAGCTTTCCCGTAGAATTTCTTCGCTTCTTCAAGAGAACTTTAACGGGAGAATTCCCGCTCGCTTTTTTGGACTGGAACGAGTTGCCCGCATTTTTACGTAACTGTAAGGCGACCGAGACGGGCTTCCGTTATACATTTACAGCCCCGTATTGGTCTGAAGCGATAACGGTGGATTTCACCGTAGAAAACGGACACCTCACGCGCATTCACACCGAAACGACCGATACGGATTTCTATGGGGTGACCTATCTCGCGGACGCGAAGACTATGACGCTCACTTACGGAAAGAAGCTCACATTGCCGCAAGAGGTGCAAAAACTTCTCTCTGCCATATAACAAAAAGAGCCGCCGCGCCGCCCGCAAATGCGGGCGGCGCGGCGGCTCGGGATGACGTGGTCGGGAGGGCGAGGGCAATGGCAGCTGCGAATGGCGAAAGGCCTCCCTCATACCGAGGCTCCATAGGAGCCGAGTGTATCTTGATTTTAAGATTCACTCACTCCGCCTGCGGCTCCGTTCGAAATGAGGGACGGAAATCCGCGCCCGATGCTATACAACCACTGCGCGGAGCAAAACCACGCTTTTGCGGCAGCGCACCCAATTTGCGCGACCCTTCGCGCTTATTGTACGGGCAAG
>CANREU010000084.1 GCA_947629725.1 uncultured Clostridia bacterium | reverse complement strand
CGTCGATCACAGTGGGCTCCGCGGCCTCTTCTCCCTCTGCGGGTTCGCCCGTGTACAGGTTCTCAAAGACGGCATCGATGCGGCGCGAGCTCGAATAGGAGGTCTGCGACGACCCGTATTCCATGCGCAGGGTGGCGGGAGTGCCCGCCTCCGCGTAGATGACGGCGACGTTGACGTAGATGGCGGAGATGCTGAGCGTGTACGTGCGCGTCTGTTCCTCCCCCTTCTCGTCGACATACGTCTCCTTGAAGTTCTCGCTGTCGGAGAACGTGAGGTGCGCGACGACGGAGGGCGGATCGCCCTCGCGCTTTGCCTTCAACTCGTACGCCGCGCCGACGCCCTCCTTGGCGGTGCCGAGCGTGCCGAGGCCGACGGCGAGGAAGAGAAGCGCGATCGCAAAAAACGCGATGAGCGACTTCGAGATTTTTTTGAACTTTTCAGAAGTTTTTCCCATAGCTGTTATTCCTAATTATATTGTCTTTTCCTATTCTAACCGATAAACGGAAAATTGTAAACAAATTTTTTGCCATTTCAAAAATTTTTTTGGCGGCTTGCGGGAACTTCCGCGCAAAAAAAGAGCGGCCCGCCGTTGACTTTCGGCGAGCCGCTCTCTTCGCGCTGTGCGCAATTACTTCTTTTCCTTGATCTTTGCCGCCTTGCCCGTGAGACCGCGCAGGTAGTAGAGCTTTGCCCTTCTCACTTTGCCCGCCCTTACGACGTTGACATAGGCGATCTTGGGGGAATGAAGGGGGAAGCAACGCTCCACGCCCACGCCGAACGAAAGACGGCGCACGGTGAAACTCTCGCGGATGCCGCCGTGCTTCTTTGCGATGACGACGCCCTCGAAGTTCTGGATCCTCTCCTTGCCGCCCTCGATGATGCGGTAGCCCACCTTCACGGTATCGCCGACGTTGAACGCGGGGACATCCTTCTTCATGCCCTCGGCTTCGATCGCCTCGATGAGACCCATGTGACTTTACCTCCGTATTTACGCGACGTTCTTACGGCTCTTTGCCCAGAGGAACGCCCGAAGTCATATGCGATTATATCCGATAGCGCGGAAAAAAGCAACCGTTTTTGCCCCTTGCGGACGAATTTTTTCGGTCTCCCGTAAAAATTCACCCGTTTTTTCCGCCGGAGACGGGGGCGCGCTCCTCCTTCCCCCGCACGGGGGCGTAGACGTCGCGGCGGATGAGGGTGCGCGAAAGGAGCACCCCGTTCTCGTAGACCGAGAGATAGCTCTCGCTCTCCGTCCCCTCCCTGCCCTGCCGCAGCACGCGGTCCTCCGTCCCCTCCGCGATCTCGGGAGACGGGGGCGGGAGACGGCGGAGAATGCGGCTCTCCACCTCGTAGCGGCGCCCGTCGGGCATCCCGTAGAACTCGAAGCCGACCCGTCCCCTCTCCGTGCGCGCGAGAATATACACGGGATAGGGGCGCGGGTTGACGAAGCGCAAATCGCTCGCCTCCGAGACCATCGCGTCCTGCGAGGGCGGGACGTAGCTCACCGAAAGAGAGTGCGGGCGGCTCTCGACGACCGTCATCCCCGCGCGGAGGGCCGCGCCGAAGAGGGTGGTGCTCGTTTGGCAAACGCCGCCGCCCACCCCCGCCGTGAACTCGCCGTTCAAAATGATCGCCGCCTCCTCGAAACCGTTCTCCCGCGTGCGCCTGCCCACAACTTGATTGAAGGAAAACTCTCCCCCGGGCGGGACGGTAGTCCCCCCGATCCTCTCCGCCGCGAGCCGCACGTTGTGGGCGCGGGAGGAAGAACGGGGGTCGAAGGACGTGTAGAAGGAGGAGAGCAGGCGGGTGCGGGCGCGGAGGTCCTCCTCCGTTACGGCGGGCGGGCGGGAGAAGGGGCGGAGGGTCACCCTCTCCCCCGTCGAAAGGGCGCGTGTGCAGTCGGCAAGGAGGCGGGCATAGTCGCAGCAGACCCCCTCTTTTCCCCGTGAATACGAGAACCCCTCCGCCGAAAATCGCAGCGACGCGTTTTCCGCATCCCGCGCAAAGAGGGCGCAGAGTGCGAGAAGATCTTCCTCCTCGCGCGCCCATGTCCGCCGCACTTTTATTTCGATTTTCTCACCCCATTTTGCACTTTTGAGGCGGAAGGGCAGATTGTCCGTGAACGAGAGGGCGGGATAGCCGAAGGAAAATTCCCCCTGCGGCGTCTCGATGACGACGGGCGGGAGGTGCGCCGCGATCTCCTCCCGCACGAGCCGCACCGCCTCTCCGACGGGGAGCCCGCCGACCTCGATCCCCTCCGCCGTCACCCCGCTCCGCACCCTGCCGCGGGCGCTGCCCGCGCAAAAAAAGAGGCTCCCCGCAAAGAGGAGAGCCGCAACGACCGCACAAACTTTTTTCATTCGCTCCCTCAAAGGCGGAGGGCTTCTTTGAGGGCTTCGTCCGCCTCGAAGGGGGGCTGCCCGACCGCACGCCCCGCGCCGTCCGCGTGGAAATCGGAGCCGCCCGTCACGAGCAGCCCGCGCGCGTGCGCAAAGGCGAGGAATTCCTCCGTCTCCTCCGCAGTATGCGTCGGGTGAAAGCATTCTATGCCGTCCGCCCCTGCCGCAACGAGCTCCTCCATGAGGGCGTTCCGCGCGGGCGCGTAGACCTTTTTCGCCTCCTCCTTCTCCGCCTCGCTGTACAGGTGAAACTTACGGGAGATCTCGGCGGGCAGAACGAGGATCTGCGCGGGATGGGCGATCACGGCGAGCCCGCCCATCGCGTGCACGGTGCGCACGGCCTCCTTCGGGGAGGGACGGCAGAGGTCGGAGTAGGCGGGTCGCCCGGGGGCGAAGACGTCGCGGTAGAGCTCCCCCGCATCCGCATGCAGGCGATCGGCAAACGCCCGCACAATGTGCATGGTATGAAGGGGCGCGTCCGCGCGGGCGCGGTATTTTTCGGCCTCTTCGCGGGTGACGCCGAGCGAAAAATGGGCATTCGCCTTGCGGATGCCGTCTTCGGCGCGCAAGATCGCCCCCTCGACGCGGTCGCGGAGGAAGGAAAAGTACGCCTCCCCCTCCCCGCAGCCGTAGCCGAGGACGTGCACTTTCGTGGCGCCGAGATAGGCGGAGACCTCGATCCCGCGGGCGTAGCCCATGCCGAGCGATCTTGCCGCCTCCGCCGCCTCCGCGTTGCCCGCGAGGGTATCGTGATCGGTGACGGCAAAGAAGGCGAGTCCCGCTTCCTTCGCGCGGCGGGCGATCTCCGCGGGCGGGAACACCCCGTCCGAACAGTAAGTATGCAGGTGAAGGTCCGCTCTCATTTGAGGATCCTCCCCTCCTGTATCCTGATCTTGTTGCATTCCGCGCCGTAGAGCGCCCTCTCCGCATGGGTGCAGGTGAGGATACATTGAAGACCCTCCACCCTCGCCACGAGCTTCTTCCTTCTGGGCAGGTCGAGCTCGCTCATCACATCGTCGAGAATGAGGACGGGGGGCTCCCCCGTGAGGGCACGGAAGATCTCCACCTCCGCGAGTTTCATGGAGAGCGCGGCGGTGCGCTGCTGCCCCTGCGAGGCATAGGCGCGGGCGTCCTGTCCGCCGATGAGGACGCGCACGTCGTCGCGGTGGGGCCCCACCGTCGTAAACCCGAGGCGGATGTCCCGTTCATAGCTGCCGTGATATTCGCGGAGAAGGACGCGCTCCGCCTCCTCCTCGCCGTCGGGATACTCCCGTTCGAAGGAGAGGGAGAGCTCCTCCTCCCCGTCCGTGAGGAAGAGGTGCGCCTCTTTTGCGAGCGGGGAGAGCCTTTTAAGGTACTCCCGCCGCGCCGTAACGATTCTCGCCGCATACTTTGCGAGCTGCTCGTCCCAGAGGGGCAGCGTCTCGCGGATGAGGGAGAGGTCCCTCTCTTTGAGGAGGTTGTTGCGCTGGTCGAGGATGCGCTGATACCGCTGGAGGGCGGTGCAATAGGCGCGGGAGGTCTGCGAAATGGAGAGATTCAGAAAGCGGCGGCGCTCGTCGGGGCCGTCCTGTATGAGGCGGAGCTCCCCCGGGGAGAAGAAGACGCTCCGCAAATTCCCGAGGAAGTCGACGGCGCGGTTCACGCGGTTGCCGTTCACCGTGAGTTCCCGCCTGTTCTCGAAGATCTCCGCCCCGAGGGTCACCCGCCCGAACAGGCTCTCCGCCTCCGCCGTGACGCGCGCCGAGCTCTCGCCGCGGCGGATGAGCTGCCTGTCGTGGCGGATGCGGAGGGACGCCCCCGTGCACAGATAAAACACCGCCTCCGCGCAGTTCGTCTTGCCCTGCGCGTTGCGCCCCGCGAGCACGTTGAGCCCCTCGGAGAAAAGGAAGGTCTCGTCCGCATAGTTTCTGAAATTTTCGAGCCGTAATTTTTTTATGAACATTCCGCAAAGTTTTTCCCCGAAAATACTTTATTTTTGCGCCGTTTTGTACTATAATCAAGGGGAAGAACGACTGTATTATACCAAATTTTACGAAAAACACAAAGCGTTTGAGAGGAAAAAATGGCGGAACTTTCGCAGTATGAGCTGTTGTGGAACAAAATCCGCGAGCGGGCGGAGAAGATCGTCAACCCGATCACCTACTCCTCCTTCATCGAGGACCTCGTCCCCGTGGACGTCGTCAACCGCAAGATCGTGTTAAAGGCGATGACGGAAGTCGCCGCCAACACCATCATGCGGAGCAACGCCGAAAAACTCCGCGAGGCGATCGTCTCGGCGGACGTGGGCCTTGCGGACTTCATCCTCGTGGTCGACGGCAGCGAGCAATACACCCTCCGCGAACTGCCCGACGCCTATGAGACCGACCCCGTCGTCCTCGACAAGTGCTACACCTTCGACTCCTTCGTCGTCGGCACCTCCAACCGCTTCGTGTACGCCGCGGCAAAGTCTGTCGCGGAGGCCCCCGGGGAGAACTTCAACCCCCTCTACATCTACGGCGGGACGGGGCTCGGGAAGACCCACCTCATGCAGGCGATCGCCAATGAGATCGCCGCGAAGAAGCCCTCCCTCAAAGTCATCTACACGACGAGCGAAAAGTTCCTCAACGAGTATGTGGACAGCATGTATTCGAGCAAGAAAGGAGAGGGACGGGAGGCGGATTCCCGCTTCCGCAACCGCTACCGCGGCGTGGACGTCCTCCTCATCGACGACGTGCAGTTCTGGGCGGGCAAATACGGCGTGCAGGAGGCGTTTTTCCACACCTTCAACGAGCTCTACAACCAGCACAAGCAGATCGTCATCACCTCCGACTGCCCCGCGAAGGACCTCACGACCCTCGAAGAGCGCCTCCGCACCCGCTTCGAGGGGGGGCTCATCGCGGACATCCAACCGCCCGACACGGAGACCAAGATCGCCATCTTAAAGCGCAAGGCGCTCGAAAAGAAATACATCGTCCCCGACGACGTGCTCGCCTTCCTCGTGAAGAATTCGGACAACAACGTCCGCACCCTCGAGGGCAGGCTCAACACCGTGATCTTCGCGAGCAAGCTCCACGAGGAGCCCATCTCCCTGAAACTCGCCTCGCTCGCCTTGCAGGAATCCATCGTGACGACCGATCAGGAGGCCGTCACCCCCGAGACGATCATCCGCGCCGCCTGCGCCTACTTTTCCATCACGAAGGCGGAGCTCCTCGGCAAGAGCAAGCGGCAGGAGCTCGTGCGGGCGCGGCAGATCTGCACCTACCTCATGTGCGACATGCTCTCCCTCCCCCTCGTCGCCGTCGGCAAAGAGATGGGCGGACGAGACCATGCGACCGTGATCTACTCGCGGGACAAGGTCGCCGAACTCATGCGCGTGAACGACACCTATGCAAAGGACGTGAACGACGTGAAGAGCGCGATCCTGAAACAGTGACCTTGCACAAAATCTTTTGTGCCCGCCCGCTTGCTTTCCCCCTGATACTTTCAACACTTGCCCTCCCCCTGCGTCAGGATAGGGGCAGCGCCCAACTTCTTGCCCTCCCCCTGCGTCAGGGGGAGGGGTAGGGGAGGGGGTCCGCCCTCATTCCGCCCCGCTGCTCTGTTCCGTCATTCCGAACGGAGCGTAAGCGGAGTGAGTGGATCTTAAGATACACTCGGCTCCTGCGGAGCCTCGGTATGAGGGGTAGGCCTTAATTAGCAAAATATCACCCCGCAAGAGCGGGGTGAATTCACAAGGAGCAAAATGAAGACCTTTTCGGAAGGGCGCTGCGACGCGGTGGTCGTCGGCGGCGGGCATGCGGGTGCGGAAGCGGCGCTTGCCCTCGCGCGGACGGGACAGGAGACCGTGCTCGTCACCCTCAATCTCGACAGCATCGGCTTCATGCCCTGCAACCCCTCCGTCGGCGGAACGGCGAAGGGGCATTTGGTGCGCGAGATCGACGCCCTCGGCGGCGAGATGGGGCTGTGCGCCGACAAGTGCGCCCTTCAGATCCGCATGCTCAACACGGGAAAGGGCGCGGCGGTGCAGTCGCTGCGGGCGCAGGTAGACAAGGAAAAATATCGCCGCGAGATGAAGAAGACCCTCGAAAACGCACCCCATCTGCGCATTTTGCAGGCGGAGGTCGCCGAGATCCTCGTGAAAGACGGCAAGGTGTGCGGCGTGAAAACTTCCTACGGCGGGGTGATAAGCTGCCGCGCCGTTGTGCTCGCAACGGGGGTGTATCTGCGCGCGCGCACGGTCACGGGCGAGCTCGTAAAGGAGAGCGGTCCCAACGGGTTTGCTCCCGCCACCCTTCTCACCGAGAGCCTTCTCCGCCTCGGGTTCCGCGTCCGCCGTTTCAAGACGGGCACCCCCGCCCGCGTGGACGGCAAAACGGTGGACGTCTCCGCTCTCGAGGTCCAGCGCGGCGGCGGGGCGTACCCCTTCTCCTTTTTAGATGGCGCCCTCCCCGAAGAGCAGCTCCCCTGCTATCTCACCTACACGAACGAAAAGACGCACCGTCTCATCCTTGAAAACCTCGACCGCGCCCCCCTCTATAACGGGGAGATCTCCTCGACGGGCCCCCGCTACTGCCCCTCCATCGAGACGAAGGT
>CANREU010000083.1 GCA_947629725.1 uncultured Clostridia bacterium | reverse complement strand
CCACCGTCTCCTCAATGCGGGCGGGGTGGATGCGGCCGTCGGAGATGAGCTTTTCGAGGGTGAGCCGCGCGATCTCCCGTCTCACGGGGTCGAACCCCGAGAGGATGACGACTTCGGGGGTATCGTCGATGACGAGCTCGATGCCCGTCGCGTTCTCGATGGCGCGGATGTTGCGCCCCTCGCGCCCGATGATACGCGCCTTCATATCGTCGTTGGGAAGAGGGACGACGGAGACGGTCGTCTCCGAGGCATGGTCGGACGCGCACCGCTGGATGGCGCGGGTGATGCTGTTTTTGGCGTTCATGTCCGCCTCATCCTTCGCCTGCTGCTCGAGATTGCGCACCTGCACCGCACATTCGCGGCGGGTCTCCTCGAGGATCTCGTCGGTGAGCTGCTGCTTCGCCTCCTCCCGCGTGAGCTGGGCGACCTTTTCGAGTTCCGCCGTCATGAGCTCGTGCTGGTGGGAGAGCTGCTCCTGCAGTTTCTGCGCCTCCTCGTTCTTCTTTTGCCAATTGTTCTTCTGCGCTTCGAGGGACTGCTCCTTACGGGAGATCTCCGTCTCCCGCTTTTCGAGCGCGTCCTCCTGCCTGCCCAAACGCGCCTCGGCGCGCTGCTGTTCGGCGCGCTTTTCCTTCATCTCTTGCTCGAATTCGCTCCTGCGCTTGAGATCCTGCTCCTTCGATTCCGCCGTTGCTTCCCTTTTGAGTTGCTTGCACTCCGTCTCCGCGTTTTTCAGCATCTCTTCGACGCGCTTCGACGTTTCGTCAAGTTTCTTCTCTGCCTTCTTTTTGGAAACCTGTTTGAGAATCAGCCACGTCGCGAGCACGGCAAGTCCCGCACCCACGACAAGAGCGGCAACGATGAGCCCGACCCATGCGCCGGTAGTCATCGCGAGGAGCAGGCCGTAACCGTTGTTCATAGTACTGCCTCCTCTTTGAAAATTTTTGACTTGAATATCGCACGCCGTCCCCGCGAGAGGACGGAATTACGCCATTGTCTCCTTGATTATACAAGATTTCGGGGCGATTGTCAAGAAGATAACAGGATGTTGTATCACCTTTTGCAAAAATTCTTGCGGGGAAACGGGGGCATTCGCGCACCCCTTCAAGGGGGGCAGGTTTTGCACCCCTCACCCTACCCTCCCCCCTCAAGTATAAGGGGGGAGACAAGGCTTGGTTGGGAGCCGCCCTCTCTCGGCGCCCCGTCCTGCAAATCAAAAAGGCCTACCCTTTTTCAAAGGGGAGGCTCCGCCGTAGGCGGTGGTGGGGATCCTTGATGGTCGTACTTCCATCCCCATCCGTCACGGCAAGCCGTGCCACCCTCCCCTTCCAACGGAAGGGTAGGGCTTGGGTTGGTCGAAAGGCGAGGGCAAGTTTCCCCTCATTCCACCTCACCCCGTCCCTCATTCCGAGCCCCGTAGGGTCGAGTGGATCTTTCAAGATACACTCGCTTCGCTCGGTATGAGGAAGGGGGGCGGAAGATCCGCCCCCCTTCCTCTTTCATGGGGAGAAAAGTGCGTTAAGCCGTAAGAAGGCCGTTCAAAGGCTTCACGGAGACGCTGCCCCGCCAAAGCGTTTTGCTGCCGAAGGAGACAGCAACGAAGATCCCGACCGTTTCCCCGTCCGCGGAAAATTGCAGCTCGGAGACGTGCAAATTGCCGTAGGAGACGCCCGCAAAGAGGGGGTCGCCCGCAAAAACTTCGCCCTCTTTGGGGATCTTGCCCATGACGATCTTCCCCGCGTCGACGCCGAAAGTGTAGCCCTTGTTCGCGTCGTCGATGTCGAACGTGACGTCCCCGTCCGCGCCGACCGTGACGTTTTTTGCGACGCGGAGCTGCCCCTGCAGATTGTCGAGCGCCTCGCTTCCGAGGATCTCGGCCTGCGCGACCTCCCGCATCGTGACGGTGGAATTGAGGATCGCCGACGTCATCACCGTGACCATGACCGAGACGAACCCGAGCAGGAGGACGGAGATGAGGGTCTCCGTGAGGGTGAACCCCCGCCTTTTGCGAAACTTCTTCACGATGCGCTCTCCCGATAGACGGTGAGCCCGCTCTGCGTCAAAAATTCCACTTCGACGTCCTGCTCGCTGTTTGCCGATTTGTAGTGCACTTCCCCCTTCGAGCTTGAGGTCCCCTCCGCCGTTTCCATCTTTTCGAGGAAGCCCACGGCCTCGTAGAACTCTTCATCCTCCCTCCGTGCGGCGAGGTTGATGTTCATCGAAGCGGAATACATCGTCGCAAACAGTGCGGCGGAGACGGCGATGATGAGGATCGCGACGAGGATCCCCGCGAGGGTCTCCCCCCTCCTTGAAACTGCCTTTTTCCAAATCGTTTTCATCCTTCCGTACCTCCCGACGGCACGTTCCTCTCCACGATGAACTGCGCGCTCTCCGTTGCAAAGGTCATGTGCCGCTTGTAATATTTGTCCTCGTTGTCCTGCGTATAGGCGCCCTCTTGGAAAGTGCTCCCGACCTCCAGCGTCATCTGATAGTTACGGGCGGAGCCGTTCACATGGTAGAGGCGGAAGGAAAAGATGTTTCCGACCTTCTCGATACTGACGAAAACCTCCCCCATTCCGCTGTTTTGGGGGGCGGAGAGGGAAAATTCCACGGGCTTCCAGTCGGGCGCGTCTTTGAGGGTCGCAAGACGCAGATTCTTCTGGAAGCCCTCGTCCGCGAGGAAGAGGTCGGGCTCGCCCTCCTTGCTGTACGCATAGATGATCTCAAGCTCGTTTTCCGTGAGCGGGCTGTGGTCGACTTCTTTCGCCTGATAGATGATGGAGAGTCCTTCGAGCCTATCCAGGATGAGATTGCCCGCCGAGACGACGGAGAGGTACGCCTGCTGGTCGCCCCTCTCGTGGGTGTACCGCCCCGCGTTGGACGCCGACATCGTGAGGACGATCGTCCCCGAGAGCGCGGCGAGGAAGAAGACGAGGAGGGCGATGATCATCGCCGCCCCGTGCCTGAACGGTTTTTCGCAAAAAGTTCTCCCGTGTTTCATACCTGCCCCCATCATTCCGCCGTAAAGTGCCCATTCTTCCACGAAAGCGCTGCGCCCGATATTTTGAACGTAAACGATGTGTAGCCGATCGCGTATTCGAGTTCCTCTTTGTTCACCTTGAGGCGGTCGCCCACCATCTTCTCGGCGCTCCCTGCCTGCACGTCATTGTCGAGCATGAGATAATATTGATAGAGCCCGTCTGCCATACGCGAAGCGTAATATCCCGAATAATAGTCGAAATTGATGACATATGCCGTTGCCACTCCAACTTCATCGGAGACCTTCGGATAAAAGCCGTACCCATTTTTGGGATCGTAATTTTCACGGTAATAGGGCGTGCCCTCGAACTTTACCTTGCCGCCTCCTTCAAAGGTGACGTTCGTCAATCCCACGGCGTCCTCCAGGTACGGGAATGCCTTTCGGGTGTTGTCGTCCCAAGTATCCAACCACCACTGCCCGCTCGCATCCAGTCCCTTCCCGTTGAGTTGCGGCGCGGCGCCCGAAAAATCGAATTTCACTTCCTTAAGCCTGCCCGGATCGACCGGTGTTATATAAAAATCATAACTTAAGTCGTAGACGGCGCAATAATAGCCATCGAAGGCGACCTCTGTCTCTCCGCCCGCCTCGATCGCGGTATTCGCGCCGCCCTCGAGCCAGTCTCCGCGGAAGAAGGTGTTGCCCGCGGGCATGGGGTATGGATAGGTTGGGGAGGCCGCGCCCAAATGCGAGCCGAAGGTATCGATGCCCGACGTGGCATAGTCGTCGTTCGCCCAACGCCATATCAAAGTGTTTTCCGAAGCCGTCCACCCGCCGCTCCCGATCATCTGTTTCAGCTGTCCGGGCGTCTTGACGGCGTTGCCGATTTTGTTGTCCTTGTTTTGCAACGCGAACACGTCGCCCGTGATGGAAAAGCGCGTACCGGTGTTCATCGTGATGGGGAGCGTGATCTCCTTTTGGGCGAGATAGGAATTCGTTTCGTCGCCCTCGAAGGTCGCATAGGCAACGGGCGGCAGAACATCCCACACGGTGGCGGAATAGCAGTCTTTCACCGCGACCTTTAACTTTGCGCTTTCTGCGATCTCTGCGATGAGGCCTCCCCCCACCCGCGTCTGCCGCTGGATGCGCCCTGCGGAAAAACTGTTGTCGATCGTAAGCGTTCCGCTGACTTCGGGGTAATTTGCCTCGAGCATCCCATTGCCGTCGACGTTGCTGGAAAAGCTACCGTTTACTACGGCGCCGACAAGCCCGCCCGAGTAGCGGCCGCTGAGCTGGCATGCGCCATACGAATTTTGGATGGACACGTTGCCCATCGCAACGCCGACAAGCCCGCCCGCATAGTCGACATAGGATACATTCGACTCAAACGTCAACCCGATCGTGACGGATGCGCTGCACTTTTCGAACGTTGTCGCTTGATTGCCGTGACCGATAGCAATGCCGACAAGTCCGCCGGCGACGATATTGCTGACGAAGCACTGAACCACGGGAGTATTTCCCCTATCCCCCGTGTCTTTCCCGACGTCGTCGCCCGTTTCTACGCGGAGCGTTCGCGAGGCGTCGACATAGCAGTGAACGTTTTTGAAAGTGCAATTGTCGGCAATGGCGAACAGGCCGCCCGAAATGCCGCTGTCCCAATGCACATTGAATCCGTTGAGTTCGCCGTTACCGTCCGTCACGAAAAAGTCTCTATTGACCGCATGCTTCCAAATGTGGGGGTTTACGATATCGAGGTCCTCGACGGTGATGTTGTTCGCATATCTGATCCAGCCGCCCAACGACATGTCGTTGCCGCTCATTGTAATGTCTTCGATGGAATAGCGGCCGCCCGACGATTTTTTCCCCGTTATGGTAAAGCCGCCCCTTTTCGAGTAATCAACGGAGTAGAGACTGAAGAGCGCGAGATTTTCCGAATTGGCGTATCTCGGCCAATAATTGGTGTTAAAATCCTCTGGGGATACGCCGCTTAACTTGTTGCGATACGCATAGCGGACGGAGACGAGCTTTTCGTAAAGCTGCTGCGACGTGATATCGTGATAGAGTCGCGCTTTGTTGATATCGCAGTTCTCCGCCTCGAACACGTAGTGAAGATTCTGAAGGTCGCGCATGGACGCAAGCGCCACTTCCTTTTCGTTGCTGCTGTAGGAATAAAAGTACGGAGAGGTATTGTCGGACGTGATCACAACGGGCTCGAAGTTTTCGTCTGCGACATAGCGGGCGCCGGCGCCGGCCTTTGTGGGCTCCTTCGTGTAAAGGCCCGTCTCGTCCTGTTCGAGCACATACAGTTTCACTTTCAGCTCCACCGTCTCATCGAGGTCGACATAATCGGTGACGGGCGTCTTCACGGAGACCTTTTTGAGAAGATCTTCCGAGATCTCGTAACCCTCCTCGTTTATGCCAAAGGAGATGTAGGGATTGTACGACCCGTCCAGCCAGTTGGAGACCGTCTCGCGCGGATAGAGGACGGGTTCCGTTACCGAAACCTTCTCGGGAGCGTACTGGCGGTGCAGATTCTGCCGGATATTTCCCTTTGAATCACTGTACGCCGACCGCTGGACCACCATGCTGTCGATGGCGAACCGCAGTTTCTTGTCGTTACGATAGATCTTGTCGAGGGTGAGAGGCGCCGTTTCCTCCGAATGGATCCTTTGATAGTCTGGGTCCGTCACGTTTTCCGCCGTATAGTCGCTCGCAAAGATACCCTCGGCATAGATGAGGAGAGGGTCCCACGGGTCGCGCGGGTCCCCCGTCGGAAGGAGGGCATACACCTCGAGCCCGAGATTTTTATAGAGGAGCTGCGGATCGGGCTCCCCCCGCATCGTGAGTTCGAGATATTTCTCGTCGTCGTCCTTCCACTCCACCGCGAACTTCGGGAGGCTCAGGTTGTGCACGAGCTCGGGCGCGCCTTCGCCGCGGTAGATCCCGATCTTGTTCGCCTCCAAAAACGCCTCGCTCACCGTGGGGAACAGGCCGTCAACGGAAAATACCGCCTCGCTGTAATAAACTACCAGCACGTCCGCCGTGACGGGGTCGTAGACCACGACGATCTTCCCCTTTTGAAGGAGCCCGGTCTCCGTGAGGGCGCCCGAGAGAAGATACTGTCTCCCCGCCTCGCCCTTCTCGCCGAAATTGGTCACGTATTTTACGGTCTTCTCGCCCTCATCCGCCTCGATCTGCGCCTCCTCCGAAGCATAGTCCGTGAGGAGATCGTATTCGGACTTGTCGGCCGTCCCCGCGTTTTTCATGCCGTAGAGCCTGCTCTGCACGGCGACCGCGACGGCGCGGGCATAGCTATTCAGGGCGGTCTCCTCGATCGCCTTCGTCTCCGCAAAAAGATTGGGCATGGCGATCCCGAGCATGAGCGCCATGACCGCCACGACCGTGAGGACTTCGATGAGCGTCGTCCCCCGCCTGTTTTTCAGTTTCCGAAAAAGTTTCATCGCCCCCTGCCCCCCGCGGCAGACTCTTTCCGCCGCCTTCGGCGCAAGCCCAAAATCCATAGAATAGGCTATTCTATGTACTTTGCATTCTACATTTTATCCCATTTTATGCGGAAAGTCAAGAGGAAGAGGCGTTTTTTTACAATGTTTTCAAAGATTACGGGAAAAATTCCGCAAAAAGCCGTGTTTTGTCACAGAGAAAGTTTCGTGTAGGTACATAGAATAGCCTATTCCATGTACCGAAAAACGGCGGGAAAGACCCGCCGATTTTTTTTGTTTATCCTTTCACCCGAAGAGGCGGCCGACTTTGTTCATCATCTCCGTCTTGTGCTCGAGGAGGGAATGGGCGTATCTCCGCAGGGTGACCGTCGGATCGCGGTGCCCCAGGATCTCCGAGAGGGTCTTCACGTCCATACCGATCTCGAGGGCCCGCGTCGCGAAGGTGTGGCGGAGGGAGTGAAAGCCCTTCCGCCCTATCCCGAGCTTCTCGAGGACGAGCCCGAACGAGCGCTGATAGGTGCGGATCTGCGCCCCGTATTCGCTTTTTGCCGCGACGACGAACCTCCCGCCCGCCTGCTTTTGCAGCTGTTTCAGCTGCCCGAGGAGCTGCCTCG